>CAMTPD010000009.1 GCA_947074265.1 uncultured Porphyromonadaceae bacterium | reverse complement strand
GGCTTGTTGAATTTCGTCGCTTCAAAGCGTTGTCATATCGCCGTGGTCTTTGAAGAGTGGGTGCAAGGCTTCGAAATTCTTTGCCGCACTACCTTCACGAATCTGGATCTTCATACCAAGATCACACTTCTCGATCGCTTCTTCTAGCGTTGCGCATTCGTGGTCGGTTGTAATTCCACATGCTACATACTGCTTAAGAAGGTCTCCGTCGATACCCGGAATATGACCGTCGATCGGCTTGTTGTTAACCTTCGCAGCGTTTAGTTTCGCATGCATATCTGCATCGTTATATACAACGGCAGGGAAGTTCATAACCTCTGCAAGGAAATGAATGTCGTCTCTCTTCATCAACTTTTCGATGTCTGCAGCATCTAGTTTTGCACCCGAAGTTTCGAACGGAGTAGCAGGAACACACGATGGCGCACCGAAGCAAAAGTAGAAAGGAATGCCTTCAGCATTTTCGATCATGTAATCAATTCCTTCAATACCCATAACGTTTGCAATCTCGTGCGGGTCTGTTACCACACCAATGGTTCCATGCTTCACGGCCGCCTTCGCAAAGTTAGAAGGAGTAGTCATTGAGCTCTCGATATGCACATGCCCGTCAATAAAACCAGGCATCAAAAAGTGTCCTTCGTCTTTACCTGTACGCTCGATGTTCGTAATCTTTCCGCCTTCGATCGTAACGATGGCACCATATATCTCTTTTGATACGAGATCCACGATGTTCCCCGTTATCTGCTTTAATTCATTATTCATTACGCTTTTAATTTTAAGAAGTTAACACAACTTAGTTAATGTTTCACGTGAAACAAAAGACTCCTCTTCCTGATTCTGGCGTTAGGGTTGCGAGAAGTCGGAAAGAGGAGTTTTAAAGATATCTATTTGGTGTGGATTATCTTCCTAAGAGAACCAAAAGAATGTTTATATCGCTTGGCGATATCCCTGGAATACGGCTTGCCTGAGCAATCGTTTCGGGATCAATAGCCGAAAGCTTTTGTCTTGCTTCGGTCGATAGAGATTTGATTTCTTTGTAATCAAAACGTCCTTTAATCTTGATGTTCTCAAGACGGTTTATCTTGTCGGCGATCATCTGTTCGCGTTGAATGTATCCGTCGTATTTCATTAAGATCTCTGCCGCTTCAATGATTTCTGCTTTTCTGTCTTCAGGAGTTTTATCAAGCTCTTCTTTGAAGGCCGGAACCATTTCGGCGATATCGTATAAGTTCAACTGCGGACGCAAAACAAGATCATACAATTTGCAACCTTGTTTGAGCGGAGAGGTGCCACGTTGTTCGAGTGCTTCGTTTATATATTGAGGCTTGATCGAATAGGTCTTTGCAAACTCAATGATACGATCACGATGCGCACGCTTTTCAACAAGGAGGTCGTAACGCTCTTGCGTTGCTAAGCCGAGGTTGAAACCTTTTTCCGTCAATCGCATATCGGCATCATCTTGGCGCAGCAAGATGCGATACTCGGCACGCGAAGTAAACATACGGTATGGCTCATCTACACCTTTTGTTACAAGGTCGTCGATAAGTACGCCGATATACGCTTCATCACGTCCCAATACAAACGGCTCTCCATCGATGCATTTCTGGTGGGCATTGATCCCTGCCATCAAACCTTGTCCGGCTGCTTCTTCATATCCGGTAGTTCCGTTGATCTGTCCGGCAAAGAAAAGGTTTTCGATTTGCTTCGTTTCAAGCGTATGCTTCAACTGCGTTGGTGGGAAGTAGTCGTACTCGATTGCGTATCCCGGACGGTAGATGTGTACATCCTTCAATGCCGGAACTTTCTTCAATGCTTCGAGCTGTACTTCGAGTGGAAGCGAAGAAGAGAATCCGTTTAGATAATACTCTTGTGTATTTTCTCCTTCCGGCTCAAGAAACAGTTGATGTCTTTCGCGCTCTGCAAACGTAACAATCTTCGTTTCGATACTTGGGCAATAACGCGGACCGATACTTTGAATTTGTCCGTTGTAAAGAGGCGAGTCGTCAAGACCGCTTCTCAATATCTCATGCACTTCCGGATTGGTATAAACCATCCAGCAGCTGCGTTGTTTTAATGTCTTTGGCTCGTGAGTAAGGTAAGAGAACTTGTGAAAGTCCATATCTCCCGTATGCTCTTCGGCCAATTCGAAGTTGATACTTCTACCATCGATGCGAACAGGAGTTCCCGTTTTCATACGTCCGGCTTCCATTCCTAGTTCGACCAATTGCTCGGTGATACCATGCGTTGCAGGCTCGGCCATACGACCGCCGCCAAATTGCTGGCGTCCGATGTGGATAAGTCCGTTTAGGAAAGTTCCGTTTGTAAGGACTACTGTTTTTGCATAAAACTCAACTCCCATATACGTGCGCACGCCTTTCACCACATTGTCTTCAACAATGAGATTGCGAACGGCATCTTGCCACATGTATAAGTTTGGCGTATTTTCAATTACTTCTCTCCATTCGTTGCTAAACTTCTCGCGGTCGCTTTGTGCTCTCGGGCTCCACATTGCAGGACCTTTAGAGCAGTTAAGCATTCGGAATTGAATAGCAGTTTTGTCGGTGATTACACCCATGTTGCCGCCCAACGCATCTATTTCACGCACGATTTGACCTTTGGCGATACCGCCAACGGCAGGATTGCAACTCATTTGTGCAATCTTGTTCATATCCATTGTGATGAGAAGCGTCTTCGAACCGAGGTTTGCCGCAGCTGTTGCTGCCTCGCAACCGGCATGTCCGGCACCGACTACAATTACGTCGTATTTAAAATCCATATTTTTTGCTCATGTAAACTCGAATGCAAATATACTATATCTCAAGCATTCAGAGTGATGCCGTATTGTTTAATAACGCTAAAGCTTCGTTCTCTTTAGCTGTCATGTTTTCTCTTTCGCCCGGACCTTTGTCGTCGATGCCGCAAAGATGAAGAATGCCGTGAATAATGATTCGATGCAACTCTTGGTCGAACGTTACACCAAACTCCTCCGCATTACTTTTCACGGTATCAAGGCTGATAAACACGTCGCCGTTGATAACGCCATCTTCTGTGTAGTCGAACGTGATGATATCGGTGTAATAATCGTGTTGAAGATACTCCTTGTTTACTTCAAGGATCTTCTCATCCGAACAAAAGATGTAGGCAACATCGCCCACCTTCATTTGATGAACTGCTGCTACTTCGCGAATCCATTTTGTCGTTTCTCTGCGTTTAAGTGAAGGCATCTTTATGTCTTCAGCGTAATAACTTACTGCCATATGATTGTATTTATATAATTTGAAAGAACAAGTACGCGATTACAATTGCCGCGATGATTCCGAACAAGTCGGCCAGCAACGAGCATGAAATCGTGTAGCGCGTATTTTTTACGCCGATGCTACCGTAATAAACGGCTACGATGTAAAACGTAGTGTCGGTAGCTCCTTGGAATATACATGATAGTCGGCCCACGAAAGAGTCGGCTCCGTAATGATTCATCGTGTCAATCATCAAACCGCGCGCACCGCTACCGCTTAGCGGTTTCATAAAAGCCGTAGGCAAAGCAGCCACAAAGTCGCTGTTCATTCCCATTGCAGTAAACAAAGCGGCGATTCCATCGATCAGGTAATCCATCGCGCCCGATGCTCGAAACATTCCGATGCTCACGAGTATTGCCACCAGATACGGAATGATTGTAACGGCCGTTTTGAATCCGTCTTTCGCACCTTCGATAAACGAGTCGTACACATTTATTTTCTTTCTTACCGCACTTATTATAAAACCAACAATCACTCCAAAAAGTATTAAATTGGCTATAAAAGATGAATAAAGAGAAACTTCTTCTTGCGTCATGCGATTGAAGGCATACAACGAACCTACGATGATTGCGGTAATAATACCGAAGAAAGACATCAGTGTCTTATCAAATACTTTGATGCGTTGTTTGATACAAACGGCAACGATGCCGGCAACGGTAGCAGCAAACGTTGCGATTAATATCGGCAAGAAAACATCCGACGGATTAGTAGCTCCGAGTTGTGCGCGATACGCCATTACACTGATCGGAATCAATGTAAGTCCCGAAGCATTGAGAACAAGAAACATGATCATCGGATCCGAAGCCGTATCTTTCTGCTTGTTCAGTTCCTGCATCTCCTGCATTGCTTTCAATCCCATCGGTGTGGCCGCATTGTCGAGCCCAAGCAAATTGGCCGATATGTTCATAAAGATAGAACCGGTAGCCGGATGATCTTTCGGCAGCGATGGAAACAACTTTCCGAAAAGCGGTGCAGCCAGTCGGGCAAACATCTGAACCATGCCCCCGTTTTCTCCAATCTTCATAATCCCCAACCAAAGGGTTAAGACACCCGTTAGCCCGAGCGAGATTTCGAAAGCACTTTTAGCTGTTGTAAACGAGCTGTTGATTATTTCGCCGAAGATAGCGAGATCTCCAAGAAAGATCGCTTTTCCGATGGCAACGACAAAAGCGATGAGGAAGAATGAAATCCAAATGTAGTTTAAAACCATCCTGCTAGATCTGATTAAGCGGTTCGTGATATTTGTATCAAAACTATAAAACGAAGATAGAGCTTTTTGCGCTGAACACAGAAGCGTAGCTTCGAAATATTATAAGGATTCAAATTTAAATAAAATAGACTGTTTATCTATTTCGATCAAAAGCCCCCCATTGTTAACATCGCAAACATACACAACTATGCAGTCATACCAACAAAGTTCCTTTGTGCGGACAACGAAGGTTGCACTTTTTCTACGTGAGCATAAAAACCATGCATGGTTTTGTTCTCTGAGAATTCAATCTATCCGCACAACTGTTCGTCGCGAATCAAATACGCAATTCTCAGCGAGTTTAGCCTCGTTGTTAAATGTGTAATAATTAGTTGTTCATATAGTATATAAATACTCATGGTGATGCTTATAAACGAATTGTTGATAACCTTGTTAATAGTTATGCTTTCGTCTAGTTATGAGTATATTGACAACGTTGATGGTTGTTGATAACTAATGTATATTATCACAATTATCGGCTCTAAAATTACACCAAAATACATCCTTTCGATTCCTGCAAAAAGGACATCGAACAACGTTTTCAATGAAGACAAAAGTAAACTATCTTTGAAGTATTAAAAGCAACAACGATGACTATGCACACCCACAATTCGAAAACGAAATCGGTAAGTAACGATACCGGCACAACCGAGATTATTTGCACGGCAAAAGAGATCGAGAACGCATTGCAGTTTTTAGGAAATCCCGAAAAAGCCACTCACCTGATGCGTTTCTTCAAAACAGGAAAAGGACAATACGGAGAAGGCGATCTTTTTCTCGGCATAGTTGTGCCCGAATCGCGCAAAGTAGCCAAAGCATATAAAGCCACACCCATCAGCGAAATTCAAAAACTGATACACTCTCCTTTCCACGAATGCAGATTAGTAGCATTGATGATCTTGATCGAGCAATATAAAAAAGCAGACGAAGCTTACCAAGAAGAGATTGTTCAATTCTACTTATCGAATACTACCCGAATAAACAATTGGGACCTTGTAGACCTATCGGCCGATAAGATTTTGGGAGCTTATCTGAAAGAGCGCAATAGAGATCTCCTGTACCAACTTGCAAAAAGCAGTCTGCTTTGGGAGCAACGCATATCCATTGTAACAACATTGGCCTTTGTGCGAAAAGGAGATCTAGGCGATGCATTGCAATTGGCCCGTATCCTTGTCTACCATGAGCACGATTTGATGCGCAAAGCCGTAGGATGGGTATTGCGGGAAGTAGGAAAGAAAGATCGCGAACGCTTGTGTCAGTTCCTAGATGAATTTGCGGCAACGATGCCACGCACAGCATTGCGCTATGCAATCGAGCATTTCGACGAATCGAAACGATATTATTATATGAATCTGGCAAAACAGAAATAGAATCATTGATATTGAGCCAATTATAAATTGCAAGTTTTATATTCTTTCGTATTTTTGTAAAACAATCTTAATCAATAGACCACTGTTTGATAAACGATTATCCAGATTGAAACAATATTCAGACCAAATAACAACTTCAAAAACAAGTAAGCGAATGAGCATGAAAAACATCGTACAGACAATAGGTCTGTTCGTTTTATTATTTGCAATGCAAATCATGTATGCAGAGAACCCTCGAGCTATCAAGCTTGAAACACCTAAAAGACCAGCCGGACAAACCGATGTATTAAAACTAGCCTGTGATCCGATACCTACTGTTCGCGTCGCATTTATCGGATTGGGCAATCGGGGAAGCGGAGCCGTATATCGTTTTATGTCGCTCGAAGGAGTAGAAGTAAAAGCACTATGCGATGTCGTACCCGAGAAAGTAGAGCGGGCACAAAACACGCTCAAGAAAAACAAACACCAACCGGCCGATATTTATACGAACAAGAACGACTGGAAGAAAGTATGCGAGCGAGACGATATCGACTTGGTTTACATTTGCACACCATGGTTGGCCCATACACCGATGGCCGTTTATGCCATGAAACAAGGCAAGCATGTCGCAGTAGAAGTACCCGCTGCCATGTCTGTTAGCGAATGTTGGGATCTTGTAAATACTGCCGAGCAAACACGCCGTCATTGCATGATGCTCGAAAACTGTTGTTATGACTTCTTCGAAATGGCAACACTCAACATGGCACAACAAGGCAAATTTGGCGACATTGTACACGGCGAAGGAGCCTACATACACGACTTGCGCTCATCCAACTTCGACAAAGATGCCTATTATAATATGTGGCGACTCGATTACAATGCCAAGCATACCGGCAATTTGTATCCTACGCACGGACTCGGCCCCATCTGCCAAATCATGAACATTCACCGCGGAGACAAAATGAACTACCTCGTTTCTGTATCTTCAGATCAGAAAGGGATGACACAATATGCCGAGAATAAATTTGGCAAAGACTCGAAACAAGCCAAAGGAAACTATGCACGCGGCGACATGAACACCACCATCATCCGTACCGAAAAAGGAAAAACCATTATGGTGCAACACGATGTTACCAGTCCGCGTCCGTATAGTCGTTTGCATACCGTAAGCGGAACCAAAGGATATTGCCAAAAGTATCCGATGGAGGGATTGGCATTTGATCCGGATGCTCATGGTTTCTTGAACGACGAACAACGCAAACAAGTACTTGCCGAATACGAGCATCCCATTACCAAAGAAGTAGGAGAAAAAGCACGCAAAGTAGGAGGTCATGGCGGAATGGACTTCATCATGGACTACCGACTTATCTATTGCTTGCGCAACGGACTTCCGCTCGATCAAGACGTATACGACGCTGCCGAGTGGTCGTGTCTTACGGAGCTTACCGAGTTGTCGGTAAAGAATGGAAGCATTCCGGTAGAGATTCCCGATTTTACGCGTGGAGCGTGGAACAAGTTACAAGGACTCACTTTTGCAGAATAAGCAAAAAGGATATAAATAGATAGGAGATCTTCTTTCGGGAGGGTCTCCTTTTTTATGAAGACTACCTTGCAAATCTGTGGCAAATGGAAAAGATTATGTACGTTTGCAGTAGATTAACAAGTGAGCTATGAACGACAGTTTTGATATACGCGACCAGCGTCCCGTCGAGAAAGAGCGCGATTACGAAAATGCGTTGCGCCCGCTGGCATTCGAAAACTTTAGCGGTCAGGACAAAGTGGTTGAAAACCTTCAAATCTTTGTAATGGCAGCGCGTATGCGCGGCGAAGCTCTCGACCACGTTTTGTTGCACGGACCTCCCGGATTGGGGAAAACAACATTATCCAACATTATTGCAAACGAACTCGGAGTAGGCTTTAAAGTAACTTCGGGCCCTGTACTTGATAAGCCGGGCGACCTAGCCGGTATCCTTACATCACTCGAACCAAACGACGTATTGTTTATCGACGAGATCCACCGTTTGAGTCCGGTTGTTGAAGAATACCTCTATTCGGCAATGGAAGATTACCGCATCGACATCATGATCGACAAAGGACCAAGTGCCCGTTCCATTCAAATCGATCTGAATCCCTTTACACTCGTAGGAGCTACCACACGAAGTGGTTTGTTGACAAGTCCGCTGCGTGCCCGTTTCGGAATCAACATGCACCTCGAGTATTACGACATGGATACGTTGACAAAGATTGTATTGCGTTCGGCCGGTTTGCTCGGAGTAGCATGCGAACAGAGTGCGGCAGTTGAAATTGCCGGGCGTAGTCGCGGAACTCCCCGTATAGCCAATGCCTTACTTCGTCGCGTAAGAGACTTTGCTCAAGTAAAAGGATCGGGAGATATCGAAGTTGAGATTGCAAGATATGCACTTGAAGCATTGAACATCGACCGATACGGACTCGATCAAGTAGACAACAAAGTACTCACAACACTGATCGACAAGTTTGGCGGAGGTCCCGTAGGACTCACTACCATTGCAACGGCATTGGGTGAAGACCCGGGAACCCTGGAAGAAGTTTACGAACCGTTCTTAATCAAAGAAGGTTTCCTCAAGCGTACACCACGGGGACGAGAAGTTACTGAATTAGCATATAAACATCTCGGTCGCACTCGTGTGGGTGGAGATCAGGGATTCTTATTTGAATAAAACATTATGGCGGAAGGAATTAAAAACCTTGCGAAAGATACGGCCATATACGGAGTAAGCAGCATAGTGGGGCGATTGCTCAACTGGCTGCTTACTCCGATGTATGTGCGCATGTTTACCGAAAGCGACAACGGTATCATTACCAATCTGTATAGTTGGGTTGCACTCTTGTTTGTAATCCTGACTTATGGGATGGAAACCACATTCTTCAGGTATATAAATGAAAAGAACACAACCAATACCAACGGAGTTTATGCAACAGCATTAGCGGCACTGGCCTCTACATCTGCGCTGTTTGTAGGATTGATAGCCCTTTTTCTTTCTCCGATCAGTAAATACCTCGAGTATTCGGATCACAAAGATTACATCATGATAATGGCGGTGATTATTGCAATCGATGCATTTTGTGCCATTCCGTTCGCTTACTTACGTTACAAGAAGCGAGCCATTAAGTTTGCGACGTTAAGGCTATTCAATGTCGGAGCCATTATCTTTTTCAACCTCTTCTTTATCATAGCCTGTCCGTGGATATACGAAAAAGCACCGGCACTTGTCAGTTGGTTCTACAAGCCCGACTACGGTGTAGGTTATGTATTCGTATCCAATCTGATTGCATCCTGTATTATATTGCTGTCGCTTATTCCCGATTTCTCGGGCTTGAAGAGCAAGGCAGACTGGAGTTTGTTGAAGAAGATGCTAAGGTACACCTATCCGATCTTAATACTCGGTATTGCCGGACAAGCCAACAAAACCATCGGAACCATTCTCTTCCCAATGCTTTTCAACGATCAGCAACGCGAGTTTGCCGATGCGCAATTGGGTATATATGGAGCCTGCCTCAAACTGGCCATGGTAATCGTGATGTTTAATCAAGCATTTCGATTTGCGTACGAACCCATTGTCTTTGCCAAAAGCAAAGGAGCAGACAATAAAGTGCTTTATTCGGAAGCGATGAAATACTTTATCATCTTTTCCTTGTTAATATTTATAGGAGTCATGTTTTACATCGATGTCTTCAAGCTACTTGTTACCCCCGAATATTATGTAGGGTTGCCGGTAGTACCGTTGGTAATGATGGGAGAAACATTCTTCGGTATTTATTTCAACCTGTCGTTGTGGTATAAACTAATCGATAAAACAGAGTGGGGAGCCTATTTCTCATTTACCGGATTGGCCATTACCGTAGGGATACTTGTATGCTTTGTTTCCGTTTACGGTTTCATGGCCTGTGCATGGGCATCGCTTATTTGCAATTTGGTAATGATGTTGGCCTCTTACTTTATCGGGCAAAAGAAGTATCCGATCAAGTATGATCTGAAATCGTTCTTTATATATTTCTCGCTGGCAATGGTATTGTATGCCATCGGAATGTATCTGCCTATCGAGAACTTATTCTTAAAACTCGCCGCACGTACAGGTTTACTATTTATTTATATTGCTTTTATGGTAAAGCGCGACCTTCCGTTGTCGCAAGTACCGATCATTAATAAATTTATCAAGTAATCTAATTGCCACTATTGTATTATGGAACGATTCAAGGTGTATTTTTCAATAAAAGAATTCCTCAAGCGTATTCTTGATATTCACCAAGAGAAAGATGACGAACGCGCAACGATAGACAGTATCTATAAAGGAGTTGAGTTTAGAGGAGCGAATTTGTGGGTCTTGATCTTTGCAACATTCATTGCGTCACTTGGTCTCAACACCAACTCAACGGCCGTTATTATCGGTGCCATGTTGATATCTCCGCTGATGGGCCCGATCATGGGGTTTGGTCTCGGACTAGGGATAAACGACATCGATTTGATCAAGAAATCGGCAAAGAACTATGCCATCGCAACGTTGTTTAGTGTACTTACCTCTACGATTTATTTCTTTATTTCGCCATTGAGCGAAGCACAATCGGAGTTGTTGGCACGTACACAACCTACAATCTACGACGTACTTATAGCCTTGTTTGGCGGTTTGGCCGGTATCGTTGCCAGCTCAACAAAGCTCAAAGGGAATGTGATTCCGGGTGTTGCCATTGCAACCGCCTTGATGCCGCCGTTGTGTACGGCAGGTTTCGGTCTTGCAACCGGAAACTTCTTCTACTTCTTCGGCGCGTTTTATTTATACTTTATCAACACCGTATTCATCAGTTTATCCACACTGATCGTGGTACGTCTGTTGCGCTTCTCCAAAATATCGCTTATCGACAAAGTAAAGGAGAAACGCGTAGCCCGCTACATTGGTGTGATTGTATTCTTTACCATCGTACCAAGTCTTTTCTTAAGCTACAACATGATCAGGACATCGTTTCTAAATTCGCAAGTAGCGAATTATGTAGCAAAAGAGTTAGACTTTCCGGGCACACAGATCATCAGTAAGAAGGTGATGTTTAATGGTAGCGATAAAGAACTAAAGGTAGTACTGGTAGGAGATAAAGTACCCGAAATGGCGATCGACGTAGCAAAACAAAAGCTCAAAGATTACGGTCTGGGAAATATGTCGCTGGTTGTGCAACAAGGATTCTCGGGACCGGATACCGACATCAACGAACTCAAGTCGATGGTATTGACCGATCTTTACAAATCGGGCGAGCAAACCATACAACAGAAAGATCAAATGATCGACTCGCTTCAGCGTAGTCTCGAGTCGTACCGTACGGTATCAGAGCTTAGCTTTGCATTGGCTCCGGAAATGAAAGTTTTGTTTCCTTCGGTACAAGATGTATCGATCAATAAATCAGAAATCGTAAATTTGAAGAATCAACAAGCCGATACCCTGATCCTTGTTTACTTGAAAGTAGACGGACGCATCGACGATGCGCAACGCCAGAAGATCAAAGAATGGTTGTCGGCACGAACGGATGTAGATAATGTGAAATTAATTATAGAATAACACAACAAGATGAAGTATTTTAAAAGTTTATGGTTGGCCGGTGCGGTGGCATTGGCAGCTCAGGGAGCTTATGCAGACGAAGGTATGTATTTGCTGAATGAGCTAAGCAAAAAGAATCTTGAGCAAATGAAAGCGCTAGGATTCACACTTCCTTACGATAGTCTTTACAGCACAACAAACCCATCGGTAAGCGACGCGGTTGTAATATTTGGTGGGGGATGCACCGGTATTGCGGTATCTGATCAAGGACTTATCTTTACGAATCACCACTGTGGTTACGGTGCAATTCAGTCGAAAAGTTCGGTAGAGCACGACTACTTGAAAGACGGATTCGTATCGCAATCGATGGAACAAGAAATTCCGATCGAAGGACTAGAAGTACGCTTCTTGAAGAATACAATAGACGTTACCGACCGCATCATGGGCGAGGTAAAAACAACTACCGACGAGTTTACTCGCATGAGCAAAGCAGACTCTGTGATGACAGTGATCAGCGACTCGCTTTCGAAGAAACCGTTTGTACAAGCAGAAGTATATTCATACTACGCAAACAACAAATACTACGTTCAGGTATACGAAGTGTTTAAAGACGTACGTATGGTATTCGCGCCACCTTCATCGGTAGGTAAGTTTGGCGGTGACACCGACAACTGGATGTGGCCACGTCATACGGGCGACTTCTCTGTGTTCCGTGTTTATGCAGACGCAACCAACCAACCGGCAGAATTTAACAAAGACAACAAGCCATACAAGCCAAACTATGTACCGGAAGTGTCTTTGAAAGGTTACGAAGAAAACGACTACGCGATGACGATTGGTTTCCCGGGTAGTACACAACGCTATCTTTCATCATGGGGCGTACAACAACGCATCGACGACTCGAACAAACCGCGTATCGAGGTAAGAGGAGAGAAGCAAGACATTTGGAAAGAAGCTATGCGTGCCGACGATGCTACGCGCATCAAGTATGCATCGAAATATGCAGGTAGTTCCAACTACTGGAAAAACTCAATCGGTATGAACAAAGGTCTTGCACGTCTTGGTGTAATCGAGCGCAAGCAAGACATCGAAAAGAACTTCAATACTTGGGTTAGCGCAGATCCTGCTCGCAAAGAACTATACGGAGAAGTATTGCCATTGCTAGAGAAAGGTTACACCGGTAGCGACTCGCTACGCAAGGCTGCAACTTACTTGAGCGAAACAATGATTTCGGGTTGTGAGTTGGTTCGTATCGCAAGAGCGGTAGAAAGCCTTGACGACAAGCAAGCAAACGCACAAGTTCTTGAAGATGCTAAAACCGTGTTGACTCCGATCTTCAAAGATTACGAACCTTCGTTGGATAAGAAAACCATGGTACGTATGATGGAACTATGCGCAAAACGTGTTCCTGCACAGTATCAGCCGGAGATCTTCCCTTCGATCATGAAGAAATACAAAGGCGACTTTGCAAAATACGTAGACCACGTGTTTGCTAAAACAAAGCTTACATCGTTGGCTAGCATCGAGAAAGAACTAAGCTCTAAAGACGGTATCAAGAAACTGCAAAAAGACCCTGCTGTAGAGTTGTCAAACTCAGTAATGATGGCTTACTATGCATTGCAACAAGATCTTTCGGGTTATGCTTACGACATCGAGAAAGGCGAGCGTTTGTTCCTTGCAGGTTTGATGCAGATGTATCCTGACCGTATTTTCTACTCAGACGCAAACTTCACGATGCGTTTAAGCTACGGCTCTATCAAAGGTTATATTCCTTTCGATGCGGCAGAGTATGCATACTTTACAACAAGCAAAGGTATCTTGGAAAAACAAAACCCGGAAGACGACGAGTTCTTTGTACAACCGGAAATCCTTGAGCTTATCCGCAAAGAAAACTTTGGTCAGTACGCTAACAAGAACGGTGATTTGAACATTGCGTTTATTTCAAACAACGATATCACCGGTGGTAACTCAGGTAGCCCGGTATTCGATGGCAACGGTCGCTTGATCGGTCTTGCTTTCGACGGCAACTGGGAAGCAATGAGTAGCGATATCGCATTCGAACCGGCATTGCAACGTACCATCAGCGTAGACATTCGCTACGTATTGTTTATGATTGAT
>CAMTPD010000008.1 GCA_947074265.1 uncultured Porphyromonadaceae bacterium | reverse complement strand
GAATTGGAAAGGCAAATGTTTAAAGAGCTTGGAATGCCAATCATACTTGTTGTACAAGAAAATCTGCAGATAATGTATCACGGTCACCTTTAGGCATGTAAGCAATTAAAAATGCCATACCATTGCGATACTCCGGGTTGATGCTGTCAAGAGCAGTGCGAAGTTGTGCGCCGTTGGTGCCGGCTGCCTCAATCGTTTGTTCTACTAGAGGAACAAGTTGCGTGTCCACTCCTTTATAAGGAGAAGTTTGGCAAGATATCATTCCTGCCAAAAGAGTTGCAAAAAATAGGTTTCTTATCTTCATTGGTGAATAATTTGTTCAAGATTTAGCTCTAAGCCTGACAAATATACACATTGTTTTTTATTTGTCGGAAGCTTCCTTTGCTTCAGATTTATTTTTAACAGAACTGTTTTCTATACCAGTGCCTGTTATTTGTCGCTCTCGATTGCGATAGATGGATGGTGATTCGCCCATGATCTTTGTAAATACCCTTGTGAAGTATGCTGCATCTTCGAAGCCTACTTTTGGATAAATCTGATTAATTTTCAGATCAGTAAGTTCCATGTATTGGCAAGCACGTTGTATTTTTAGTTTAATATAATAGTCAATAGGCGAGTGTCCGGTCTCTTTTTGAAAAAGCATAGAAAAATGAGATACCGAATATCCGAAATAAGCAGCCATATCCTGGAGTGATAGTTGTTTATCGATATTCTCTTGCATGTAGTGGAATACCCTACGAATAAAGGTAGTATTTCTATTTTCTCGACTTCGAATGTTGCGGTAGGCATTCAGCCAAACAAATGAAGCCATAAATTGATACAAGCATGCGCATGCATACGCATAACTTTCTTTACTAAAGCACATCTCCAAGTTGGCATAAATCTCTTCGAAAAGATTGAGTCGATCTTGTAATCGCGAGCTTTTCTCTATCTGAATGGTACGAGGAGAAAAAGTGCCAAATGTAAAAGTTGAGGCAACATCTCCTTTGAAGTGCAACCAATAGATTGTCCAAGGATTATTTTCGTTTGCGCCAAAACTATATGGGGTCTGAGATGGAAGAATGATGTATTGATCTTTTTCTAGTTTATACTCTTGCCCATCTACAGTATACCAGCCTTCACCGGCTACACAATAGAGTAATATTGCATAGTCAGTACCTTGGGATTTGTTGTTGTAATGATACTTTACGGCTGGGAAAAAGCCGATTTTAGTAGGATACAAGTTCCGAATAAAGGGATCGTGTAGGTATCCACCTATGATCTCTTCTGTTAGCGTAATAATACGTTGTCCTTTAAAGCCTTCTTTAACGTGATGCATAAATCATAAAATAATGCAATTGATTAGGAACAAATGTAATTACTTTTCGGAATATATATGCAGACCTTTGACGGTGAATTTTTACGAATACAAAATAAACGATATATATGACTAAATATTTGTATGATAAAACGCCTTGGATAGAGGTTGAAGGAACATGTATTGAAGGTTGGAATGATGTAGTTAGTGCCTTAAATGATGTTACGCCTAAGCTTGGTAATAACCGTAAGATAGTTGTAGTAGAGTGCTATCCGGGAGTGCTACATGATGAGCTATCCGGTAATCTGAAAGGTCTCGATCACGACTTGTTTATCGATACACGTACATTAATGCTTTCAGAAGATGAAATTAGAGATCTTACATGGCCAGATACCACAGATGATTCTATTTTTGGTTATTTAACTCGTTTGCGTCTTGAACAGTATTTTTCAGAAAATGCTATCGAGCAAGCACGTGCAATGATTGAAGCATGTGAAGGTAATGTTATTATATATGGAACAGGTGCAGCTTTGGTTTGCCCCGAATCAGACTGTTTGGTTTATGCAGATATGGCGCGCTGGGAGATACAAGCTCGTCAGCGTTTAGGCCTTGTAAATGGAGTTGGAGTAAAAGATAACGACGAAGCTCCGGGGATTCAGTACAAAAGAGGATATTTTGTCGATTGGCGCGTTTGTGATCATCATAAAAAGACGTTATTTGAAAGAGCAGATTATTGGCTAGATACCAACAAAGCGAATAATCCTAAAATGATTGTGGGTAGCGTACATTTGCAAGCATTGCGCAATGCTGTAAAACAACCCTTTAGAGTTGTGCCGTTTTTCGATCCGGGACCTTGGGGCGGACAATGGATGAAGGAGGTTTGCGATCTTGATCGTTCGAAGACAAACTTTGCATGGTGTTTTGACTGTGTGCCCGAAGAGAACAGCTTGCTGATTCATGTAGACGGGAAGATTGTTGAGATTCCTTCGATCAATCTGGTGTTTTATCAATCGAAAGAGCTATTGGGAGAGCCTGTTGAGTCTCGTTTTGGACAAGAGTTTCCGATACGTTTCGACTTCTTAGACACCATGAAGGGTGGTAATTTAAGTTTGCAGGTGCACCCAACGACGCAATACATCCGTGATCAGTTTGGTATGTATTATACGCAAGATGAAAGTTATTATATTCTTGATGCCGATCATGATGCAACAGTTTACCTAGGTGTAAAGAATGGTGTTGATCCGAAAGAGATGATTGCAGCACTGCAAGAGGCTCAAAAAGGAGAGGCTCCTTTCGATACGGATCGTTTCATCAATCAGTTTCCTGCAAAGAAACACGACCATTTCTTGATACCTAATGGGACAATTCACTGTTCGGGTGCTAATAGCATGGTGTTGGAAATCAGCGCAACTCCTTATATATTTACATTTAAGTTGTGGGATTGGAATCGTTTAGGTCTTGACGGTAAGCCACGTCCTATCAATATTAAGCATGGTGCAAATGTAATTCAATGGAATCGTGATACGGATTATTGCCAATCTCAATTGGTTAATCAAGTAACGCCGATTGCACAAGGCGAAGGTTGGCGCGAAGAACGCACAGGACTTCATGAAAATGAATTTATCGAAACACGTCGTCACTGGTTTACCGATTCGGTTACTCATCATACCGGAGGTGGAGTGAATGTACTAAACTTAGTTGAAGGAGATGAGGTGATTGTAAAGAGCCCGACGGGTGCATTTGATCCGTTTGTAGTTCATTATGCCGAAACCTTTATCATTCCGGCTCAACTAGGAGAATACACGATCAAACCATATGGACAAAGCGAAGGAAAAGAGTGTGCTACAATTAAAGCATATGTTCGCTTTAGAGATTAACAAAAATAGAAACTCGATTTAAAAAGATATAGGATATGAAATACAGTTATGATAAACGAATTGTATTGACCCTCGATGCGGGAGGTACAAACTTTGTGTTTTCAGCAATTCGTTCCAATGAAGAGATTGTAGAGCCGGTTCGATTTCCTTCTTCGGCAGACGACTTGGATAAATGCCTGGATACACTCGAAAAAGGATTTCGTGCAGTAATGGAGCAACTTAAAGAGAAGCCTGTTGCTATAAGTTTTGCATTTCCCGGTCCGGCTGATTATGTAAACGGAATCATAGGAGACTTACCTAATCTTCCGGCATTCAGAGGCGGTGTTGCGTTGGGACCTTATTTGCAAGAGCTGTTTGGACTTCCTGTTTTTATCAATAACGACGGTGATTTGTTTGCATATGGTGAATCTATGTCGGGAACATTACCATGGGTCAATGCAATGCTCGAGTCGGAAGAGAATCCGAAGCGTTATCATAACTTGATAGGTCTCACCTTTGGTACAGGTTTTGGCTGTGGAGTATGTATCAATGGATATTTAAATCGAGGCGATAATGGAAGCGGTGGTGATATCTGGGTGTTTCGTAATCACATGTTGCCAGAATACATTGTAGAGGAAAGTGTCAGTATTCGTGCAGTAAAACGAGTATACGCAGAACGCAGTGGAATTCTGAATCCGGAACTTACCCCAAAAGATATTTTTGAAATTGCTCAAGGAACGCAAGAAGGAAATCAAGAAGCTGCACAAGAGGCTTTTGCCGAAATGGGACGTGTAGCCGGAGAGGCTATTGCCGATGCAATCACGTTGGTTGACGGTATGGTTGTAATTGGAGGCGGTTTATCTGGAGCACAATCGTATTTTATGCCTGCATTGGTTGCTCAACTCAATAATTCAATTAAGTTGATGAACGGTGGTACTGTACCACGAATTCAAAGTCATGCATACAACATGGAAGATGAGTTTCAACTGAATGAATTCTTAAAACCAAGTATGCACGAAGTGAAGATTCCTCGCTCTGAAAAGACGATCTCTTATAATACGGAAAAGCGTGTAGGTATTGCAATCTCTAAATTGGGAACAAGCCAAGCTATTTCATTAGGAGCTTATGCTTTTGCATTGTCAGAACTCGATAAACTAGAAGCATTATGAAGCATATCTTATTAGGTTCTGTTTTATGTTATGCAACAAGCATTTGTGCGCAAAACAATGTTGTTTGGAGTATTGGGGAAAGTAATAATTCTCCATCCGAGTTAGCATTAGGTCCGGATGGTTATAAACAGTTTCTTGCAAATGACTTTGGTTACGAAGATCGTTATTTTCTGATTGGCAAATCGGAAGCAAAGAAAGACTTTCCATATATTTTGCCCGGTCCGGCCGATGAGTGGGGCGGAACTTGGAGTACTTCGGGCTGGCGTACACACGATATAAATATTCTGTTTAATCTGAAAGATAAACCGGTCAAAGGACCATGGAAGCTTGTTGTCGATGTATATGATACACAACAAGAGAAAGCCCCGAAGTTTAAAGTGACGATTAATGACAAGTCTTTCGTTTATGATTTGACTGCCGGAGGTGGTTGTGCCGACTCGAAGGCTGAAGGTATTGCTAAAGAGCAAATCTTAGATATACCTTTCGATGCTTCGGTATTGAAGAAAGGTGGGAATCAGGTTTCACTTACTATTCTCGAAGGGTCATGGGTTGCATTTGACCAAGTTCGTCTCGAAGGACCTGGAGGGAATACAACGTTGCTATCTCAAGAGGCTTTTGTTCGTGGAGTTGAGGCGGCTCGTTATGAGTTGGATCAAAATGGTAAACGCGTACAACCTTTATTGATCGATGTGGAGCATTTGGGCGGAAGTCCTGAGGTGAAGGTCGAGTTAAATGGGAAGTCTATTTATTCTACAACGCTCGATACGGCCCGCTATATACTCGAAGCACCGATGCCTGCTGTAACGAAAAAGCAAAACGGGAATTATCGTATTCTTGCCGATAATCAGGTTGTGGCAGAAGGTGTGGTGGAGCGTACTCCTGCGGCATTGGCATCGGCAGCAGACTATGTTGATACCCGAATTGGAACAGCACACTCTCGCTGGATGATTGCGCCGGGTCCGTGGATGCCGTTTAGTATGGTGAAGTTGAGTCCCGATAATCAAAATGCGGGATGGCAAGCAGGCTATCAGCCGTCGTTCGAGACGGTAGGTTGTTTTAGCCATATCCATGAATGGACAATGGGAGGCCTAGGGATGATGCCGGTAAACGGAACTTTGAAAACAAGAGTAGGCGACGAAATGCGCCCGGATGAAGGATATCGCTCTCGTATGAATAAGAATACGGAGGAAGCACCGCTTGGCTATTACAAGGTTGACTTAACCGATTATGATATTACTGCCGAACTAACCGGTACTACGCGTTGTGGTTTTCAGCGTTACACTTTCCCTAAAGGAAAAGGCGACGGCAGAGTTTTAATTGATTTGCAAATACCGACAGAGTATAATTATAACCTCAATCGGGTAGAACTGAAGAAAGTTTCTGATTATCGTATTGAAGGGTTTAGTGATCAAAGTTCGCCGAATGTATGGAGTAGCGATGCCGATCAAGATTACATCATCCACTTTGTAATTGAATTTGACAAGCCGATCAAGAAGTTTGGCGGATGGATAAACGATGATGTCATTGACGGGACTGTGATTGCAGCCGATTCGGTTGCGTTTGCCGGTGCTTTTGTCGAATTTGACACACCCAACGGAGGTATTGTACAAGCTCGTTCGGGAGTTTCATTGGTTAGCATTGACAATGCATCATTGAATCTCGACACTGAAGTAACCAAACCTTTCGGTTGGAGTTTCGAAGCCGTGCGAGATAATCAAAAACAAGTTTGGAACGAGCTCTTTAATCGTGTTAAGATTGCCTCAGACGACAAAAATGAGAAAACACGCTTCTATTCAAACATGTACAGAGCTCTGTGTAGCCGTAATATCTGGAGTGACGTAAACGGAGAATGGATTGATGCCGAAGAAAAACTGCAACGTTTCGATGATCCCAATCGAGTAGCATTGGGGTGCGATGCTTTTTGGAATACGTTCTGGAACTTGAATCAATTCTGGAATCTAGTTACGCCGGAGTGGTCGTCAAACTGGGTGCACTCACAACTTGCCATGTATGATGCCAATGGTTGGTTGGCCAAAGGACCTGCCGGCATGGAGTATATTCCCGTAATGGTAGCAGAGCATGAAATACCATTGGTGGTCGCGGCTTATCAGATGGGTATTCGAGACTTCGATACGGCAAAGGCATTCGAGGCAGTAAAGAAAATGCAGACAGTGCCGGGGTGTCGTTTCGAGGGTGGTTATGCAGGTAATCGTGATTTGGCAACCTATCTCAAACATCAATATGTACCTGCCGATGAAGGGCGATTCTCAAACTCGATGGAATACGCATACGACGATTGGTGTGTGGGGCAATTTGCCAAGGCGCTAAACAAGCAAGATGAATACGGAACCTTTAATGATCGAGGCTATTGGTGGAAGAATGCAATCGAGCCCGATTCAGGTTACGCGCATTTGCGCAATGCAGACGGACAATTTGTGAAAGACTTTGATCCATTCCGCTCGGGCGCAAACCATCATTATGTAGAGGGCAATGCTTGGCAGCTTACTTATTTTGTTCCGCAAGATGTTCCGGCTTTGGCACAAATGATCGGAAAGCAACGCTTTATCGATCGCTTGCAATGGGGTTTCGAGGCAAGTGAGCCATGGCGATACAATGCTCCAAACGATCAATATTGGGATTTTCCCGTAGTGCAAGGAAATCAGCAATCGATGCATTTTGCGTTCTTGTTCAACTGGGTGGGTGAACCTTGGAACACGCAACGTTGGAGTCGTTCGATTATCGACCGATATTATGGAAGCGGAATCGCCAATGCCTACCTAGGCGATGAAGACCAAGGGCAGATGAGTGCGTGGTTTGTGATGGCTGCGATTGGTTTATTTCAAACAGATGGTGGAGCCTCGGCACAGCCGGTTTATGAAATAGCAAGTCCGCTTTACGAAAAAGTAGAGATTGACTTAGGAGGTCGTTATGGCAGAGGAAAAACCTTTACCATCGAGGCAAAGAATGCTTCACGCAAGAATAAATACGTGCAAAAAGCTTGGCTCAACGGAAAAGAGCTAAACTCATTCCGTTTCCCTGCAGCCGAATTACTCAAAGGAGGTTCTCTTGTATTGGAAATGAGTGCCACTCCAAACTATTCGTGGGGAGTAGAGTGCGAACATTAAATCTAAAATACCTTATATCATATCATGAAGAACATTAGAAAGAAAGCCGTACTATTTCTTTTCTCTATCGGATTATGTGCTACCACGGGCGCACAAATAAAACAGCCGATCGATTATGTCGACTGCTTTGTGGGAACATCAAACTCACGATGGATGCTTGGCCCTTATGCACAAGTGCCGTTTGGTATGGTGCAACTCGGGCCCGACAATCAGGGCGACCGTTGGCTGGGAGGCTATGAATACGCGATCAATTCCGTGTCAGGTTTCAGCCATCTTCATGCATGGACGATGGGCGGATTACGTATGATGCCTACCACTGCCGACTTGGCTCTCTCTAATCCGGGTGTTGATTCACCTTACAAGGGTGCAAATGCCGGATATCATTCGCGTATATTGAAAGAGACGGAGGTGGCACGACCGGGGTATTATGCAGTAGAGTTGTATGATCACAATGTAAAGGCAGAGATTACAACAACGACGCATTGTGGTTTTCAACGTTATACCTTTCCGAAGGCTAAAGAGAGCCGTGTTTTGATCGACTTGCTTTTCCCTACTGAATGGGACTATGGCTTTAAAGTGCAAGACGCGGTAATTACGAAAGTAAATAACAATGAAATCGAAGGCTATGCGGCTTGCCGTTCGGGAAATTGGAGTTCGTGGAATGATTATACGCTCTTCTTTGTAGTCCGATTTGATAAACCGTTCAATCAGTTCTACGGTATTCGCAACGGAAACCAAGTTGACAACATTACCGAGATCTCGGGGAGTGGTAGTATTGGAGCCTACGTGGTGTATGATAATGCGGCAAAAGGAGATGTCGTACAAGTGCAAACCGGTTTGTCGCTAGTGGATATAGACGGAGCCCGCAAGAATATGAAGACCGAGCTGGATCCGCTCAATTGGAGTTTTAATGTTTGTGCGGAGAATGCCTCTACGCAATGGAATAATTTGCTTTCTACGATTCAAGTACAAGATAGCAACGAAAAGAATATCGCTAAGTTTTATACAAACCTATACCGTGCATTTTGCGGAAAGCAAACATGGAGTGATGCCGATGGTCGTTATCGCGATGCCTGCGAAGTGGTACGTACGGTGCCCGAAGGTAAAGCAATGTATGGAGGCGACGCGTTCTGGAATACGTATTGGAATCTCAATGGGTTGTGGTCGCTCATAACTCCCGAAATAATCGACAATTGGGTAACTACGCAACTCGAAATGTTTAAGCATACAGGTTGGACATCGAAAGGCCCTGCCGGCCTCGAATATTCTGATATCATGGAGGGCTCGCATGAGCTTGCTCTCATGGTTGCCGCTTATCAAAAGGGAATCAGAAAAGACGGACAAGCAATATACGATGCGGTGTATAAGATGGCTACCACACCGGGAGCATCTCATCCTTGCGGTGGCGGAGTAGGGCAGCACAATTTACAATATTACGATCGTTTGGGATATATGCCTTCCGAGATTGGTGTGGTTTCGAAAACACTCGATTATGCTTACGATGATTACTGTGCCGGTCGTATGGCCGAAGCAATGGGTAAGAAAAAGGAAGCCGCTCAATTACTGAAGCGTTCGCAAAATTACCGCAATGTTTTTCATCCCGATCTAAAGTATGTAGTGCGTCGGGATTCTACCGGGAAATGGGACGAAAACTTTGATCGCTTCTCAAACAAAGGCTTTATCGAAGGAAACTCCTGGCAATATTCTTGGTATGTACCGCATGATACATACGGACTCATCGAGGTGCTTGGCGGTAGCGATGCTGTAAATGAGCGTATGACCGAAGGGTTTGAGAAGTCGCGAGAGCATAATTTTGCGGCACATGTTTTTGATCGCACGATGGGTCAATCGGCCGAGTTTTACATTAATCAAGGAAACGAGGTAAATATGAGTTCTCCGTTTATTTTTAATTATACGGGTAAGCCTTGGTTGTGTCAGCAATACAGTCGAGAAGTGCTCGATCGTTTTTACGGAGACTCTCCCTATCATGGATGGGAAGGCGATGAAGACGAAGGACAAATGAGTGGTTGGTTTGTGATGTCTGCACTTGGACTTTTCGAAATGAACGGAGGTGTAGATGCTGATCCGAAAATGGAAATAACATCACCATTGTTTGAGCAAACCGTAATCCGATTAAATCCTGCTTACTATCCCGGTAAAACGATAGTGATTGAAGCACCGGGCAATTCAGCAGAAAATTGCTTTATTCAATCAGCAGAATGGAATGGCAAACCACTCAAAGAGCCTCGCATTTCTTTCAATGAAATGAAGAAAGGCGGAACCCTTACGCTGAAGATGGGAAATAAACCAAATACACAGCTTTGGGCAAAACAAAAGAAATAATCGAGAATAAAATATAGAATCGATCAATATGACAAAAACAGAAAAAGAACAAGCACTGCCTATGCGCATCTTGTTTCCTATATTATTTGGCTTCTTTGTAATGGGATTTGTCGACGTTGTCGGTATTTCTACCAATTATGTAAAAGTCGACTTTGACTTAAGTGATACATTCGCCAACCTTTTGCCAATGATGGTCTTCGTTTGGTTTGCATTGTTTTCGATACCAACGGGAGTACTGATGGATAAGATTGGCAAAAACCGAACGGTGCAGATTGCTTTCGGATTCACAGTGCTAGCGATGTTGATTCCGTTGGTTTGGTACAGCTTCGCAACCATGTTGGTGGCTTTTGCATTTTTGGGTATTGGAAATACGATGCTGCAAGTTGCACTGAATCCATTGGTTGCGCAGGTCGTTTCTCCTTCCAAGCTTACCGGAACACTATCGTTGGGGCAGTTTATGAAAGCGGTTTCTTCGTTTCTGGGGCCAATCTTGGCTGCGGTTGCTGCCGGCACATGGGGCGATTGGAAACTTATTTTCCCGATTTATTTGGTGACAACATTGATTGCTTCCGCTTGGTTATGGCTTTCGGTGCCGAAAGATGGTGGCGAAGAGTCGAGCAGAGCTTCGTTTGGTTCTACATTAGCATTATTCAAAGATGCTTATATTTTCAAGTTATTCTTGGGGATTCTTTTTATCGTAGGTGTAGACGTGGGGTTGAATACCTCAATACCCAAGCTACTCATGGCAAATGCGGGATTGTCTCTTGCTGATGCAGGGCTTGGAACGAGTCTTTATTTTGCAGCCCGTACTATCGGGACTTTTGCCGGATCATTCTTGCTAATGAAGCTTTCTTCGGCTCGATTCTTTAAATACAGCATGGTGTTGGCAATCGTATCGTTTGTAATCATGTTGTTTGTCGACGATTTAATCGTTTTGTTTGCAATGATAGTACTAGTAGGACTAGCTTGCGCGAATGTATTCTCTATCATCTTCTCGTTTGCATTGCAGTACAAACCTGAGGCGGAAAACTCTATATCGGCACTGATGATTATGGGTGTATCCGGTGGTGCATTGATATTGCCATTGATGGGTGTTTTGGCCGATTGGAAAGGTCAGATTGCCGGACTCGCTCTTTTGTTAGTCTGTCTTTTCTACCTAGCCTGGCTAGCTTTCACGACAAAAAATAAATAAAGCTAGATCATCTAAAGTGATTAAAAATACGCACGAAACAGAAAGAACAAACTTTCGTTTCGTGCGTATTTTTATATTTGAACAGTAAAGAGAAGGTGTGTATAAGAGAACTGAGTAAAAAAGCTGATAGCTTAAGTGGCTTTAAATGAGTGTTGTTTAATAAAACTTCAATAAAAGATGAACTTTTTTATGCGTCACCTCTTGCAAGTTTAATAAATTGTAGTACCTTTGCAATGCAATCGGGAATAACGGTTGTGACCAACAAACGGTGTGGTAGTTCAGCTGGTTAGAATACCTGCCTGTCACGCAGGGGGTCGCGGGTTCGAGTCCCGTCCATACCGCAAAAAGCAGTTACGAAAGTAGCTGCTTTTTTTGTTTTATACCGTATTCAAAAACTTGGGGTATCGAAGCGGTAAGGCGGGATCAGTTGCAAAAGTAGAAGAGTGAAGGAACGGGTTTACTTATGCTTAGCAAGTATAATCACCGGATTAGATTCTTCTTCCAATTGAGCCGCAATCTCATTTAGTTTACCTTTTAACTCTCCTTTCTCGTAGGCCTCGATAAGCTGGTGGGCTTGTAGCGACTGACCGATTGCGAATTCGTCATCTACAGTTCGGCCTATGTATACTTGTTTTTTATTGGTGTAATCTCCATTATATATTTTAGGCGAGAATAAAGCATTCTCCGTCTTATCGTACATCAATACGGAAGATGGAAACCCTCTCCCTGCTTCGAAGTCAAATTCTACTTTCAGTACTTTCATGAAATAATAACGGTCGGTAAAAATACTTGGCATAAGAAATGCTTCGGGAGCGTCCATAGTATGTATGGAAGGGGTTCGTACAATAAAAGGGATTGTTACATTAGCACTCGGCAAAAAGTGGTATAGAGTATCGGATGAAGTGTCCATAAGTGTCCAGTTGAGGTGATCTGGTATTAGTTGGTGTACAGCGGTCGGTACCGCAACTGCCCAATCATCGCCCTCTCTTGCAATCGGTTTTTTAATCTCATTCATGTTTAAAGGAATTGATATCTTCCCAGTGATACTTCCATCCTGTTTGGAAAAGATTAAATAATATGGATGTGCTATGTTTGACGAGTCTTCCATACTATTATCCGGTACATAACAAATCAAATTGTTCCGATCGTAATCAAATACATTTGTATAAGAATGTGCATCCGCGGCTTGAACACCTCTTTTAAAATTACCATATAGATCATATACTAAGATTTTACCTCCGGCGTAAGGGATCACAAATATTTCATTGTTCGTTTCATCCAGAATAGTTTCCGAAATACCTGTTTAATCTTCCCCGCTTTGTCCTTTCCTGTTTATCTTTCTCAATACTTTGCCGGTTTTTCTATCAAAAACAAATAAATCCCCGTCGTTACCCCAGTTTTTAATTAATATAACTTCATTACCAATGGCCATTACCTTTCCTTGGGTGACAAACTCTTCATTTGTTTCCAAAGGGATGTATTCCACATCCATAAAATCCTGTAATATCAGCTCCTTTTCAGGGTAACTCTTTGTAACATCAACGACGATGAGTTCATTTACTGATTGTTTGTTCTCTACGCAACCGGTTATAATAAACAGAGAGGTTGCTGCAATTGTGAATGATCTTTTCATAAAGACGGTTTGTATCATGTTCTCCATGTTTTAGATTTGTAATACATTCGTGATAATTAGATTGTAAAGTAGACTGTCGTGAAAGTATATATAAATCTGAGTCTTACCAATCATTTGGTATTACTATTTCTCTTTAGCAGTAACTTTATTATTTCTATGGACAACACTGCATCGAAGATTATGCATCTTCTTAAAGAACTAAAAGGTTCGGTATATTTGAGGTATTTGATTGTGCTTGATCGATTGATGAAGGCATAGAAAGGATTGTCGTCAATGTTAGTATCGTGGTTGAAGTACAATAAAGAGAGTCTGTAATAAATGCGCCTAGCAAAATAAAGAAGAGATCGTTTGTGTAAAATATTTATCTTATATTCGTGGGGTAAACGACAAGAAAGCTAACTGAATATAGGAATTAAACATGGGTATTGTCAGTAAAGATAGTGTAAATCCTTGTGATCGAATTAATATTGGATTTATAGGGGTTGGGTATCGGGCAGAGTTTGCTCTAAACCGATTCAGATACATCAAAGGTGCACGTATTGCTGCTATTTGTGATAGCGATAAGGCAAAGCGAGACGATATTGCGTCGTTCTTAAAGACATCCGGCGTGAATAATGTTGCAGCCTATGCCTCAGATGCCGAGCTGCTTAATGATGATACGATTGATTTGGTTTACATCTCCACGCCTTGGGCTTCGCATGCTGCAATTGCCGTTGAGGCAATGAAGCAAGGAAAGCACGTAGCACTAGAGGTGCCGGCAGCAATGACAATAGACGAATGTTGGGCGTTGGTGCATACGGCCGAAGCAACACAAAAGACCTGTTCGATCTTGGAAAACTGTTGTTACGATGAGTTTACCCTAGCCATGCAAAACATGATCGACGACGGTCTTTTGGGTGATATCTATCATTGCGAAGGAGCGTACATTCACCGCTTGTGTGAACGAATGATCGGAAACAACCCAAACTACAAAGAAGCTTGGATGCCACAAGCATATAAGATCGGAAGAGCGTCGG
>CAMTPD010000007.1 GCA_947074265.1 uncultured Porphyromonadaceae bacterium | reverse complement strand
GGCTACCCATGTTATGAAATATCGGCTCGTGAAGAGGTCGGTTTAGATCAGTTAAACGATTTGTTGAAAGGAAAGATTACGCTCTTTTCAGGTCATTCAGGTGTAGGAAAGTCTACCCTAATCAACAAGTTGGTGCCGGGTGTAAACCTTCGCACCGGTGATATCTCCGATTATCACAACAAGGGAATGCACACAACAACATTCTCGGAAATGATTCCATTGCCACAAGGCGGATATTTGATCGATACTCCCGGAATCAAAGGCTTCGGAACCATTGACATGGAAAAGGCCGAAGTATCACATTACTTCCCCGATATATTCAAGTTTGCAGGAGAATGCAAGTTCAACAACTGCTCACATATGAACGAACCCGGCTGCGCCGTAATGAAAGCTGTAGAGCAACATTACATCAGCGAGTCGAGATACCGTAGTTATTTAAATATCTTGGAAGACAAACAAGAAGGCAAATACAGAGAGGCTTTTTGATTATACAGCGGGCAGACTCATACCGGTAATTTTTCGGTAAAGGTCGAGCGCATACACATCGGTCATTCCCGATATAAAATCAAGAATCGTCTGAATCTTACCATAAGTGCTGCTGCATTGCGTATCGTATTGTTCCGGTATGCGTTGCAGCAATATTTTTGAATAGGCATGATTGGGTGTAAAGATGGCTTCGATGTATTTATCAAGCAACATCCCGATGATGCGGTAACCGGCCAGTTCAATATCTAATACTTCCTTCGAGCGGTAGATCTTTTTCCAAGCCGTACGCGAACAAGCCTCATAAGCCTCCTTCGGAATATCTCGCATTTGAGCAATCAACGGCTCGTGCATCTCACCTTTGAGAATCAATTCTTCGTTTTCAAGAAACACCCGAGCACATTCATCTACCAATACACCGATTGCACACGAGCGGAGGTAAGCAACCTTTTCGTTGATGTCGTCGAGTTGACTCATCACGCGAATTCGTTTTTCACGCACCGTTTCATCGAAAAAGCCGAGCAGAAGATTCAGCGTTTCGTCGGTAGTCAAGATCTTTAGCTTGTGCGCATCCTCTACATCCATTACCTGATAGCAAATATCATCTGCTGCTTCTACCAGATAAACCAGCGGATAGCGCGCAAAAGACTGCGGATCTTTCGATACAAGCGGGATGCCCAGTTCTTGAGCAATGGAAGCATAGATAGACTCTTCCGTTTGGAAGTAACCAAACTTATGCTTGGTGCCGGCAAGATCAGAAGAGTAAGGATATTTTACGATAGAAGCCAATGTAGAGTAGGTGAGGGCAAACCCTCCGGGACGACGTCCTTTGAACTGGTGGGCGAGCAAACGAATCGCATTTGCGTTTCCTTCAAATCGTTCGAAGTCGTTCCATCGACCATTTTCTTTCAATACAGCATCGCGAAGTTTCACGCCATTTCCTTCCGAAAAATAGGCCCCGATAGCCTGTTCGCCCGAGTGACCAAACGGCGGATTTCCCATGTCGTGTGCCAGACAAGCCGTAGCTACAATCGTACCAATCTCCGAAAACAAATCGAAATGATCCTGATATTTTACCATCAAAGCCTTTCCTACGCTATTGCCCAACGAGCGTCCCACGCACGAAACCTCAAGGCTATGCGTAAGTCGGTTGTGTACGAATACACTTCCCGGTAGCGGAAATACTTGTGTCTTATTTTGTAGTCGGCGAAATGGAGCCGAGAAGATCAAGCGATCGTAATCGCGCTGAAAGTTGTTGCGTTCGTGGTTTCTTCCCTGATACGATTCCATTCCTAGGCGCTTGCCCGAAATTAACTGTTCCCACTTCATAGGTTGTTGATTTTAAGAAAGTGATCTATACAAAGGTAAATAAACTAATTTTAAAATCACATTCAATTTCTTTTTATGTCTGTGTAGCTCAATTGTTCGTATCTTTGGAAGTGTTTTTGCAATAATAATATACAAATTGTCACTAAAAACAGTATGACCGACGTTCTTAAGCATGAGTGTGGGATTGCTACCATCAGGCTTCGCAAACCCCTTGAGTACTATCAGGAAAAGTATGGATCATGGCAGTATGGCCTTAGTAAGCTATATCTGCTCATGGAAAAACAGCACAATCGTGGCCAGGAAGGTGCAGGATTGGCAACTGTGAAACTAGATGTAGAACCCGGAAACGAATTCATCTTTAGAGAAAGAGCTACGGGCTCTGGTGCAATTCAAGAAATATTCTCGGCAGTACATGCCAACTTTGCGGGGGTGCCTCAAGATAAACTCAACGACGTACAATGGGTAAAAGAAAATTTACCATTCGCCGGTGAGCTTTATTTGGGGCATCTTCGTTATAGTACAACCGGCAAATCGGGTATTTCGTACGTGCATCCATTTCTTCGCCGTAGCAACTGGGCTTCGCGCAACCTCGCACTATGCGGTAATTTTAATCTAACCAATGTAGATGAAGTATTCGAGCATTTGGTAGAGCAAGGACAGCATCCGCGCAACTTTGCCGACACCTTTATTATGTTGGAAATACTTGGTCACTATCTCGACCGCGAAGTACAGCGTCAGTACGACTTCTTCCGCAGTCAGGGATACACAGGCGATGTAATGAACGATGTGATTGAGAAGAATCTCGATCTTCCATCAGTACTTCGTCGTGCCAGCAACAAATGGGATGGCGGATATGTAATTTGCGGTGTATTGGGTTGTGGAGATTCATTCACATTCCGCGATCCGTGGGGCATTCGTCCGGCTTTCTATTATATGGATGATGAAATCGTGGTTACGGCTTCGGAACGTCCGGTTATTCAAACTGTACTCAACGTAAAAGCCGAAGACGTAAAAGAACTTCTACCGGGACAAGGTCTTATCGTGAAGAAAGACGGCGAAGCAAGTCTGCATCAAATCAACGAGCCGCAAATCAAGAAAGCTTGTTCGTTCGAGCGCATCTACTTCTCGCGCGGTAGCGACATGGACATCTACAAAGAGCGCAAGATGCTAGGAGAAAAACTAGTTCCTGCCATCTTGAAGTCGGTAGACAATGATCTTGAAAACTCTGTATTCTCATTTATTCCAAACACAGCCGAGGTTGCCTTCTTTGGTATGACCGAAGCATTGAACAAATATCTGAATACAGAGAAGATTCGTTTGATCGAAGAAGCAAACGGAGACATGACGCAAGAGGAACTGTTGAAGATTCTTTCCATGCGTGTAAGATCTGAAAAGGTAGCAATCAAAGACATCAAGCTGCGTACCTTTATCGCCGAAGACAACGGACGCGATGAATTGGCAGCTCACGTATATGACGTAACCTACGGAACCGTAAATCCGGGAGTAGACAACTTGGTGGTGATCGACGATAGCATCGTGCGTGGAACTACACTTCGTCAAAGTATCATCAAGATATTAGACCGTATCGGACCTAAGAAGATTGTAATCGTATCGTCGTCTCCTCAGATTCGTTATCCCGACTGTTACGGTATCGACATGTCGCGCATGGGCGAGTTTATCGCATTCCGTGCAGCCATCGAACTACTGAAAGAGCGCGGAATGTCGCATATTATCGACGACGTTTACGACCGTTGTAAAGCACAGCAAGGCTCTCCGAAAGAAGATCAGGTAAACCACGTGAAAGACATCTACCGTCCGTTTACGGCCGAAGAGATTTCTCGTAAAATTGCCGAAATGCTTACACCGAAAGGAACGAAAGCAGAAGTAGAAATCGTATTCCAAAGTTTGGAAGGATTGCACGAGTCGTGTCCCGATCACACCGGCGACTGGTACTTCTCGGGCGACTATCCTACAGCAGGAGGAAACAGAGCCGTAAGCAACGCCTTCATCAACTACGTAGAAGGAAGCAACAAGCGCTCATACAAATAATCAGACATTGAAACAAAGAGCACGTTTGTCGATCGGCAAACACTCTTTTATACACTGAATAAATCAACAAACGACTCGCCAGAAGGTACCAGACCTTCCCGGTGAGTCGTTTTTGTGTTTTATGAAACTTCTCGTTTTAATCTAATGTGTAAAAGACAAGACATGGATTATCGTCTTCATTCAACTGAGCAATGATCTTTTGTGCAAAGTCATCGTTCCTATACTGATTTCTATTGCTAATTAAACTGTATGGTTGCGCAACTAGTACAAACTGATCGTTGATAACAAAGTCCGGCTCTTGCAACGGAAACTCTTTCGCGTCAGATTCGTAGGATGAAATCTCAAATAAAGCTCGTTTTTTTCGTTTATCTATAAGATAACGATGTAAGACCCTATATCCACCTGCACGTATGAAGATGTAATCGGAGTTTTCATGAATAGCGTCATACCCTTTAAAGTACTCTTTGTCGGAAAGATCGTAAACGTAGAATCGGAACATATTATCAACTGTAAATGGTTCTTTAATAGTAGATGGGTCTACTACGCTCTTATTGTGGTTGATCCGGTAGTATGGAGCTATTTCTCCGTTTGCATTGATGGAAAAGATCGTGTCGTTTAATATCTTGGTAAAAGTCATTCGGTCGTCCGATTGAGACATAGAGATACTGATGGCGTCCCCATATCCGGAGGTACGAAAGGGTGCATGAGAAAAAAGAATTTCGCATTGATCGTTATTTAAATCAATTGAATGCATTCCGGCAGGGTAGTCGTTGAATATATAATTATAACCGTACAGTTTATTGTTGAAGAGCTTACAGCTTTTTACAAGACCAAGCTTCAAGAAGTTGCTAATATCTCTATTGCTCTTCCAGTTACCTTCATAATCGTATGTGATCAATGCTTTCTTGTGCGTATCAACAAATGAGATCAGTCGGTTTGCTTTGTCCAATATAAATGAATTGATGCTGATATACTCTTCCGGCCCTTGCCCTTGCAGCCCAATTGAACGGATAAACTTTCCGGTTTTATCAAACACATATACATCTTCTTTATTTCCTTGAGAAGCAGAGGATAGTATAAAGAACAGATCTGCATCAAACTCCACATTCTTTATACGTTGAATGAGGCAACTGTCTGTGGTTTCCAGCTTTACTATACTTTGGAATGTAGGCTTTACTTCAAAGTCGGACAGTTCTACCTCAATCAAAGCTCCCGTTTGATTCGACTCCGACTTTTTGTCGTTACAAGACACAATACAACTTCCCAGTAAAAGAAGCATACAAAGCGTGTAGGTAGGTTTCATGTAGTATTAATTTAGGTCTTCGATAAATTAGAAATACAAGTATACCTAAAAAATAACGAAGAACAAATGAAAACCTTTTTTTGAGAATCAGGGTGTTAGGAGTGTTGTGCTTTAAGCTTAATAGGTATAAATAAAAGAGGCTCGCTAATTCAATAAATTGGAGTTTTACAATAAGGTTATTTGTCAAATGGTTTTCAGGATTCATTTTATGGCTATTTAGTCTGTTTCTACGCTCTAGATGCGATGATTTAGCTGTTTTTGTTGCTTCATAAAATACGATGTTTGGCAGAAGTTTGCACAGTTTTAGCATTCACCATTTATTGGATTAAGGAATTTAAGCTCGACATGCCTGAAAAACCATGCAAGGTTTTGGGAAAAAGGACGCTTGGTTCTTGAAAAAAGCTTGTTTGGTTGTTGCGGAAAGGTTATTTGGTTTTCGAAAGGACTAAAATTAGTTTCTTCGAAGAGTGAATTTAGTTACCACGAATAGTTTTTTCACTCACCGTGGAGAGTGTTTGCATTCATAACGAAGACTATTTTACGTCTTCATGGTAACGTAAAAACGTTTTCAACGAAGACGTAATCACCTTTCATTGAATACGAAAAGAGTTGTTTTGATCTCGTTGTGGTATCGGGGTGAATAGGCCGAGAGGTTTACCCGTATTCGATTGTGAGGGAGTTGGGCGGGACAAATTGTTTTTGCTTTTCCCTTGTTGCCTACGAAGTGATACTTGTGCGGAAAAGTCTTCGTTAGCTATAAGGGAATGCTGGCAAGTGAAAGCTCGTTTTCGGTAGCGATTTGCTAGATTTTGTTTGGTCCGATATTTGGGTCATCTAGCGAAAAAACGGCCTTTTTCGAACGTTTCCATTGCTGTTAACAACAGGTGTTGATAAGTTGTTAACTTATTGATTTATACAATAAGTAAGAGCGTTGCTTTTGAGGGTTGTTGTCATTGTAAATGAAATTGAAAAAGAAAAGGGCAACCGAGTGTGACAACGGTTACCCTTTGTGGAAAGTGGCTTTTACTAACTTATGAAACTTACACGTTAGAATTGTAGAGTTGCCTGACCGGCGAGCGGGGAGGCTTCAACAATTTTGCAGTAGTTACCACGAGCAATTTCGGGATAGTCCCACTTGTTGTTGATGTACAAAACTAGGTTTTCTTGTTTGTCTTTGTTTACACGACATGCCAAGGTTCCTTCCGGTGAAAGCACCGATAATTGCGGAGCACCTTTGTCGCCGCTTAGAGTATAAAGGAAGATGTTTTCCTTCATCGACTTCGCTATGTTGGTAAGCGGTTGCTTGTCGTTGGTTCCTTTGTCGGCAAAGTAATAATAGTTGTGCGTATCTTGCTCCCAAAGTTGAGCCGGATCTTGTCCGTACTTCACTTGTTTCGTATTGTAGAACGATGCGTCTCCCTTTGGTGCGCCAAAAGAATTGGCAGGATAATACGTCCAGTATGCATCGCGGTTCCACTTCACTTTGTTGTAGCTTTCGGGCAATACGAATTGAAGTCCGGCCTCGCGCAAGTAGCCGTTTGGCTGATTGCTTAATACATAATTTACAGTCATCGTACCGTTAGGCGCAAAAGAGCAGATGTATTTTACCTTGGCATTGTCTACGCTACCTGCGATGTGTACTTGAATGGCTCCGTTTGTTTGGGTTACGTAGAGCGAATCTTTCTTCCATTCGTTGCGCGATGCTACATAGTTACGCGCCTTTTCACGTACTTCGGCACCGGTAAGGTGATTGAAGTTGACATCGAAGTTGAGGAATGGTCCTTCCACGATAATTATTTTTCCGTTCGAAGTTGCGTTGGTGATCAATCCGGTTGCTTTGGAAAACGGAAAGCGTTGCGTTCCATTCGAAACAACGATCTCTTGTGCCGTTTCTTCTGCCGTAAACGGTGTTCCGCGACGGGCATTGAGTAGTGCCGGCTTGGTACCTATTGTAATTGTTTCGGCATCGATCAATTGGTTGTTTTTATCCTTGAAGAACACGGTAAGCTCATCGCCGTTGCGCCAGTCTTGTGCCGGAATGGTAACGAATCCTTTTTGTTTTACGTCGATATTCGGTGCTTGAATCGTTTGTTCCTTTCCATTGTTGAGCTGATAGGAAATGACCAATTCGTTGAGATTGGTGTGGTCGAAACGGTTGTATACCGGCAAGTTGATCGCAACATCGGGAGTAAACTCCTGAACGGTTGTTTCCATAACTCGCACGGGCGAATAGGCTTTTTTAGTTCCCCAGAACTCCGGTTTCTCTCTTCTCCATACGTCGATAATACCCCATTCGCCGTAGCCTACGCAGTTGCCTTTGTAGTCGGCTGGTTTTGCGGTGTGAGCAAACTCGATCCACCAAGGTTGTCCTTTCTTGGGTTGTGGTACCATGAAGGTTTCGTCGATGAATCCCCAGATAGCTCCGCCCAATCCGCCGGGTCTGTCAAAGAGCTTCGACCACATCATGTCGAGCGATTGTCCCCAAAACTCACGGATGTTCGGGTCTTCTTGCAACGTGCTGTAGGTATAGCACGGCACGTGTGCCCACTCGTCGAAGGTAGAAGGATAGTTTGCCGTTTCGAAGTTGGTCGTGCTCACGCCCCACTGCGAAAGGTTGCCGTCTACATACGGATAGTGCATGCTGAGAATATCGTAAACGAACTTGCCTTTCTCTACTGTTCCCGGATAACTAAAGATTGCGGGGCGAGTAGGATCTTCGGCCTTTATCCAGTCGTATGACTTTTGGAAGTTTGTTCCGTACTTACATTCGTTACCAACCGACCAGAATAGGATAGATGGGTGGTTGCGGAAACTGGTTACCATCTCTTGCAATTGCCCCATGTATTTGTCGGTATAGGCAGGATCATCTTGCGATGCTGCAGGACCGTAGTTTTTCTGACGATGCGTATCGACGAAGCAGATTGCGGTTTCGCATTCTACGTATAATCCCAACTTGTCGCAATAGTCAAGAAAAGCTTCTGTTGGCGGATAGTGCGACGTGCGCACGTGGTTCATGTTTGCAGCTTTGAATATATGCGCATCCATACTGTCTAAGGCTACCGTTGTGGTACGTCCTAGCGTAGGGTGAATGTCGTGGCGGCATGCTCCGCGTAGCTTCACTTGCTTGCCGTTTACAAACATGCGGTTCTTTTCGATCTCGATCTTGCGAAATCCGATGTTCTTATTGAACTGATAAGTTGGCTTTCCGTCTTTCTTTACGGTGGTGGAAAGCTTGTATAGGTTCGGATGTTCTGCATCCCACTTTTGCGGGTTGCTAAGCTTGAATACTTTGGTTGTTGTATCGTTCTTGTGTACACTACTTGCTGTTGCTTCTTGCAACGATACAGTTTTACCTTGCGGATCGGTCAATGAAAACTCAACCGTATGATCGGGGGTGAAGTTGCCTGTAAAGCGAATTTGCAAATCGGAATTGGTGTACGTAGAGTCGAGTTGTGTCTCTACAGTGAAGTAGTCGATGTGTTCTTTTGGAATCGAATAGATGGTTACATCGCGCAGGATACCTCCAATCGGATGGTGCGCATAACCCGAACCGTAGGATATATCGTCGAGCTTGTCGGTAACCTCTAGTTTGATTTCATTGTTGGCATTGGTTTTTACGAAGTCTGTGATGTCGCTTTCCCAACGCGTAAAGCCTCCGTTGTGATCGCGTACTAGTTTGCCGTTGACATACAAGCGGGCATAACTGTAAACTCCGTCGAAGCGTAAGATGATCTTGTTTCCTTTGAAAGCGGCCGGTACGAATACGTTCTTGCGGTATAATACCGGTTTGTCGTGTTCGATGGCATACCCTTGCATGGCACATTCGCCGGGAACTTTGATTTGATCCCATCCACTAGCCGGAGTGTAGTTTCCTTTTTCAAAATTTGCCGAAGGAGTCATGTCAAAATCCCATGTTCCGTTGAGCAGAATGGAGTTGTTTTGAACTCCGGTTACCGTGTTGGGCTTCGGTGCTTGTACAATGTCTGCTTGCGCGGCATACAAAGGTGCTGTTCCGATAGCCAGTAACAAGAGCGTGTGTTGAGCTACTTTGTTCATATAGTTGAAGTTTAGTTTATTGTATCGATGTGTAATAGCGAGGTGAAATGCCTCGTTGTTTCTTGAATATGCGTGTGAAGTATTGGGGCGATTTGAACCCACATTTGTAAGCAACTTCTTTGATGGATAGCTTTTCGTCTTTGAGCAATTGTGTTGCCAGCTTGATGCGTTCGTTGTTGATAAACTCGATGGGTGTTGTCTTGAGATGCTTCGAAAAGAGTTGTCTCAAGTACCGATCGCTGATGTGAAGTTGCTTACTAAGCATGATGATGTCTATGGGTTCTGTTATGCTTGCGCGCATCAAACCGATAGCCGAGTTTAAGGTATCGTTGTCGGATGGTTGCGTGTTGTTGATCAGGTGTCTGTAGATAAGCAATAAGAGCTCGGCATAGTGCAGCATGATTAGTTGTGTATGCAGCACGTCTTTGTTCATGAGTTCTTCAATGATCTTGGTAATCACGTCGTTGATCTTCTTGTTGTTCGAGATGCGTATCACATCGTTGCAGCTCGAGAGCGCCGGTATCGAACTGTCGGGATCTATGTCTGCTTGTAATAAATTGAATATTTCGGGCATGAACTCGAGTTGCATGAGTTTGCAACCTTTGCTGCCCGCAACGAACTTATGCTCTACAAACGAGGGGATGAGCATGATGTCGTTTTTGGAAAACTTCATGCGTTTGCCTTCGAGATTGAGGTAGCAATAGCCGGTGGTGACATAATTGATTTCGAGTCGGAGATGGTTGTGTGGTCCATACGACTCGTTAGCAATGAAGTCAATGGGCCTGAATATATCGGCAAGTCTTTTGTTACGGATACTTTCTGCTATTTCGTCGAGGTAAGAAAGTATTGAACCTTGTCGTTGATAGGTTTGCATGATGCTTTTGTGATGATATTATTTCTGCTCAAAGATATAGGTTTATCAATCTCTAAAGGAAGAATATTGTGTCGAGGAGTGTTTAATAAGGAATCTTTGAAGGACTGAGATGTATTATTCGGAACTTTGGCTATTCCGAATCAGGCAAAAGGTTGTTTTTTGTTGTGTTTCATGGTCAATAAGGAAATGCATGAACTTCTGTGTTGAAGTTCATGCCTGATCAAGATGGTACTTGATGGGTTTGTAGCAATGCTTTGTGCTCAAGATTGCATAGGTGATGCTTGATTTGGCAAATGAGTCGCTCCTTGGCAATGGATGGGTAGCGGCGATTTGCTCTCATGGCTTTGAGCAACTGATTTGCTTTTTGCAGGTTGTCGGAGCTCTGATTGATACGGTCGTCTATCAAAATCAGTTTGATCAATTGCTCTTGCAAGTCTGATTCAGGCAGCATGCGTGTAATGACTTCGAGCGGTTGTGTTGCAAAAAATGTGGGAGTAATGCGTAATGTTTGATAGGCTTCGTCGGCCAAGCGATGCCAACTGTGTGGCGAGGCTTCTTGTTGCTTGAGTTGCTTGATCCGTCGGATCAGATCTTCTACTCTGCTGATGGGTACTATGATTAAGTCGCGTCTGTACATCGTTTTAAGGTTTGTCGTTTATATCTATATGATGTGAACAGTTGTTTTAACAAGATTGTTGCCGGCCTGCGACGGAGGGGTGTATAAAAAAAGGATAAATCCGCGAACGAATTTATCCTTTTCTTTATGTGATAATATCTGCTTGTTAGCTTAATTGATCAAGCGCTCTTTTAATTCTGCCCATTGCATCAACCAGGTTTTCATCTGATGTTGCGTAAGAGAAACGAAGACATTCCGGTGCTCCGAATGCTGCTCCGCCTACAGTTGCCACGTGTGCTTCTTCAAGAAGATACATAGCAAGATCGCCGGAGTTGTGAATGGTGCGGCCATTGAATGACTTACCAAAGTAGCTGCTTACTTCAGGGAAAAGATAAAAGGCTCCTTCCGGTACGTTTAACTTCATTCCTGAAATAGACTGGCAAAGCTCGATCACAAGGTTGCGACGACGAAGGAATGCTTCACGCATTTCTTCAACACATTGTTGATCGCCTGTAAGTGCTGCTTCTGCTGCTTTTTGCGCTACAGAACATGTGCCCGAAGTATATTGGCTTTGTAGTTTGTTACATGCCGATGCAATCCATTTTGGTCCTGCAATATAACCGATTCTGTAGCCGGTCATTGCATACGCTTTGGATACTCCGTTTACAATCACAACACGGTCGCGAATCGACTCAAATTGAGCAATGCTTTCGTGCTTACCTATATAATTAATGTGTTCGTATATTTCGTCTGAAATGACAACGATGTTAGGATGCTTTGCTAGCACTTTTGCCAAACCTTCGAGCTCTTTCTTGCTGTACACGCTACCTGTAGGGTTTGATGGCGAGCAAAGAATAAGTGCTTTTGTTTTTGGAGTAATGGCAGATTCCAACTGTTCTGGTGTGATTTTGAAATCTTGTTCGATACCTGCGTATACTACAACGTTGGTACCTTCTGCCAGTTTTACCATCTCAACATAACTTACCCAATATGGAGCCGGAACGATGACTTCATCGCCAGGGTTTACTACGCTAAGAAGAATGTTACAAACCGATTGTTTAGCACCTCCGGAAACAATGATCTGATCAATTGCATAATCCAATTGATTTTCGTTCTTCAACTTTTGTTGAATTGCTTTTCTTAGGAATGGATATCCAGGAACCGGAGAATAGAATGAGTAGTTGTCATCTACGGCTTTCTTTGCAGCTTCTTTTACATGCTTTGGAGCAAAGAAATCTGGTTCTCCAACACTAAGGTTGATCACGTCAATGCCTTGAGCTTTTAGCTCATTACTTTTTTGAGACATGGCTAGTGTTTCGGATGGAGACAAACTTGCCAAACGTTCGGAAACTTGTGTCATAGTTCTTCTTTTTGTATAGGTAAATTAGATTTTAGAAGCAAAATTACAACAAAAATGCATAAAACCTAATCAGATTGCCTTTTATTTCATATTGCGAAGCATATGACCCATACGTTCTTTCTTTGTCTTCATATAGAACTCGTTATACTCATTTGGAGTAATCTCGATTGGCACGTTTTCTACGATTTCTAATCCGTACGCTTCAAGTCCGATACGTTTTACAGGATTGTTGGTAATTAGGCGCATTTTGTGCACACCGATTTCGCTCAAGATTTGAGCTCCAACTCCGTAATCGCGTTCGTCAGCTTTGTGTCCTAGGTGGATGTTAGCTTCTACTGTATCCATCCCTTTTTCTTGAAGTTTGTATGCTTTGATCTTTTCCATCAAGCCAATACCACGACCTTCTTGATTCAGGTAAATAACAGCACCACGACCTTCTTTGTCGATCATTTCCATCGACTTGTGCAATTGTTCGCCACATTCGCAACGCATCGATCCGAAGATGTCTCCGGTTGCACAAGAAGAGTGAACGCGTACTAATACAGGCTCTTCAGTTGTAATATCTCCTTTGATAAGAGCGATGTGCTCTTGTCCGTTCGATTTTTGACGGAAAGGGATCAGACGGAAGTGTCCGTATTGTGTTGGCATATCTACTTCTTCTCCTTTTTCAACAAGTGATTCTTCTTTCAAAAGGTATCTGATAAGATCTGCTACCGAAACAATTTTCATATCGTGAATCTTGGCAATTTCTACCAATTGAGGTAGACGAGCCATTGTTCCGTCTTCGTTCATAATCTCAACCAATACACCGGCCGGATTCAAGCCCGCAAGACGGGAAAAGTCTACCGCAGCTTCGGTATGACCTGCTCTTTGAAGTACGCCGCGTTTGCGTGCACGAAGCGGGAAGATGTGGCCCGGACGACCAAAGTCTTCTGCTTTTGTTTCTTCTTTAGTCAGTGCCAATACGGTCATTGCTCGGTCGTATGCCGAAATACCTGTAGAACATCCTTGTCCGATCAAGTCGATCGAAACGGTAAAAGGTGTTGCATGCAATGCTGTATTGTTAGGTACCATGAGGTTAAGATCTAGCTGTTCGCAACGCTCTTCCGTGATGGCAGCACAGATCAAACCGCGCCCGTGAGTAGACATGAAGTTGATTTTCTCCGGAGTAATCAATTCTGCTGCTGCAATAAAGTCTCCTTCATTTTCTCTGTCTGCATCATCAACAACGATGATCAGCTTACCTTGACGAATGTCTTCAATTGCTTCGTCGATGGTGTTAAGTTTGAACTCGCTCATATTATTTAGATTCAATATTTTCGGTAATGTTTATTGTTTAAATTAAGTTGTCTTTATTCTAAAAGATAACAGGTTTAAGCATCTTGTTCCTTAATCTGTTTTTGCAATAGATCTTGTAACTCTTCATCAGCTTTAAGTGTTATTTTGAGATCGCTCATGAGTAGCTTCTTTTGATACATTGCGTATAAGAAGTAAGGGATTGCCACTGGAAATATTAATCCGGCTATAATGCTTGGTTTTCCTGAAAGCGGACTGGTGTGACTGTATAAGCGTGGAGATGGAAAGTCCATCAGCTTGGCTATGATAAGATTGTTATCAGAGTTGGAAAGCTCGCTTATGATATGTTCCATTTGCTTTGAGATTCGGATGAGTTGATGGTCTTTTCGCCCACTCTTCCAGAAACTAAAGTATTTGAAATAACTTGAATCCGTGATGATATACTTGGTGATATTATGACAGAAATCAATAACGAACGCGACGTTGTTAA
>CAMTPD010000006.1 GCA_947074265.1 uncultured Porphyromonadaceae bacterium | reverse complement strand
CGGATGCATGTGAGTTTGTGAGGTACCAACTTCCGTGTCTGCTGCGTCGCTGTGACGTGCGGTGTATCTGGCGTAGTACGTGGGTGCATTTTCTTTTTTTTTGAAGCTTCCGGCCACCCCCGCGACCTACACCAGGACGTCCACTCTTTCCCTACCCGACGCTCTTCCGATCTGGTAAGCAATTTGCAGGCATGACATTCCGCATGCAAGTAAACGTACTTGACTGTCTTGGTTGTGGTAACTGTCCAGACATTTGTCCGGGTAACAAAAACGGTAAAGCCCTTGAAATGGTTCCATTCCTTACTCAGGAAGAAGAGCAAAACAACTGGGATTACTGTGTTGATAGCGTAAAATCAAAACAACACCTAGTAGACGTAAAATCAAACGTTAAGAACTCTCAGTTCGCAACTCCATTGTTTGAGTTCTCAGGTGCTTGTTCTGGTTGTGGAGAAACTCCATACGTGAAATTGATTTCTCAACTATTTGGAGACCGTCAGATGATTGCAAATGCAACAGGTTGTACATCTATCTACTCTGGTTCGGCTCCATCTACACCATATACTAAAAACGAAAAAGGACACGGTCCTGCTTGGGCAAACTCATTGTTCGAAGACAATGCTGAGTTTGGTCTGGGTATGGTAATCGCAGTAAACAAAATGCGTGACCGTCTTGCAGGCTTAATGGAAAAAGGTCTTGCATGTGACTGCTGTTCAGAAGAAATGAAAGCATTGTTCGTTGAATGGTTAAACAACCGTGAAAACGCTGATGCTACTGTAGCTATCGCAGAGAAACTTGTACCAATGGTAGAAGCTTGCACTTGCGACATCTGCAAAGACATTAAAGAGATGAAACAATACATCATCAAGAAATCTCAATGGATCATTGGTGGTGACGGTTGGGCATACGACATCGGCTTCGGTGGTCTTGACCATGTTATTGCTTCAGGCGCAAACGTAAACATCCTTGTTGTAGATACAGAAATCTATTCTAACACTGGTGGTCAAGCATCTAAATCTACTCCGGTAGGTGCGGTTGCTAAATTTGCTGCGGCAGGTAAGCGCATCCGTAAGAAAGACCTTGGTCTTATCGCAACAACATACGGTTATGTTTATGTAGCACAAATCGGTATGGGTGCAAACCAAGCTCAAACATTGAAAGCAATCCGTGAGGCAGAAGCTTACGACGGACCTTCATTGATCATTGCTTACTCTCCATGTATTTCTCACTACATGGCTTCGGGTATGGGCAAAGCTCAAGAAGAAATTTCAAAAGCAGTAGAGTGCGGTTACTGGCACTTGTGGAGATATAACCCAGCTTTGGAATCAGAAGGACAGAACCCATTCCAACTTGACTCAAAAGAGCCACAGTGGGATAAGTTCCAAGAATTCTTGAAGAAAGAAGGCCGTTATACTTCATTGGCAAAACAATTCCCAGAACAAGCTGAAGAGTTGTTCCACGCAGCACAAGATAATGCACAGTGGAGATACAACACTTACAAGCGTTTGGCTGCTGCCAGCTGGGGTGCTGAAGTAAAAGAATAATTTTACCACAAGCTATATAAGTGAGCAAGCGGGCGTGTCTATTTAGGCACGCCCGCTTTTGTTTTCATGGGTTAAAGAATACATATCTTTCGTATACTAACTGTATTTTCTTACTAAAGATAAAATACTACTAATCTTTACCAGTAGCCAAAACTTATTCAAGCTTTGTTGTGTTCTAAACCAAGAAAAAACAAAAGATACAATAGAGTTTAAAGTCTAATTTTTATTATTATGAAGAAAGTAGTTTTGGCGGTTTCAGTTGTATGCTTAGGCATGTTTATGATGACTAGCTGTCATTCAAAGAAAGACATGATGTCTACAGCCGTAGTATCTTCTCAACCAGTAGAAGTGATGGAAGATGAAGTAGCAGTAGCTCCAGTTACTGTAGAAATTGCAAAGGTTACAGGAGATCAAATGAAGGTGCAAGAAGAAGCTTTAGTTAAAGCATTAGCATTGATTGATGTAGCAGAAGCAGACGGTGATACCATCGTAACAGTAGATCTTGTTCCGGACCTAAAGAACGGACAATTGCAAGCAATCAAACTTGGTTTGAATGACTCCGTATTGTTCAAAATCAACTCGGCAGAACTAAGCACAAAAGCAGACTCTGTACTATCGGTTGTAGCTGCGAATATGCAAGACTTCCCACAAACAGATGCAACGATTATTGGTTACACCAGTCACACAGGTCCGCAAGAATTCAATCAAGAACTTTCAGTAAAACGTGCACAAGCCGTAATGAAATATTTGGCAACAAAAGGAGTAGCAACTTCACGTATGGAAGCAATTGGTAAAGGATGGAACGATCCTGTAGCTACAAACAAAACATGGGCCGGAAGATCACTTAACAGACGTGTAGAGATTTTCATCACCGTGGGCGAACAAATGATTGAGAATGCTAAAAAATAACGACTAGTTTATTCTAAGCTAATCTCTAGGTCCTCTGTCTATCCTTTGTGGTAACAGGGGACTTATCTATTTGTATAAGTTGTTAAATTAGTAAATTATGGAAGTACTTTGTGCTGTGTTGAGAAAATAAGCTTATATTACAGCGTTTTAGATCACATGTTGTCGCAACACATACAAAGAAACAACCATGATAACGCGCCTTAAATATCTTTTACTATTCTTGCGCAGTACGCTAAAAGTAGGGCTCTTTTTCGTCGTGTGCATCACATTGCTCGTGTGGCCCATGAGTAAGACATTCGGTCATGCGCTCAAAGCTTCGCTGCAATACTATCCGTTTGTAACAACGGCAATCTGCTATTTCTACAAGCAAACCGTAGTGCCCGAAGAGTATTACTTCTATTACAATGCCCGACTCGGAAAGATGGAACTATGGATATTCGTATTCGTTGTTTCGTACGTCGTTTGTTTCTTCTTACAAAATCTAATCTATCGGTACCTATGCAACTAGAAGTAGACAGCGTATATAAAACCTACGGAGATAGGGTAATCCTTTCAGATGTATATCTATCGTGTATACCCGGAGAAATTGTAGCCGTAATGGGGCGCAACGGATCGGGCAAGAGTACACTCTTCCAGATCATGTTCGGTACGCTCGAATGCGAGTATTCCTCGGTGATAATCAACCATAAAAGCATTACAGGCAGAGCATACAAAACCGGCTCCATCGCCTACCTTCCCCAAGTATCATTCTTGCCGTTGCAATTTACCGTTTGGCAAATCATCAAGATCATGGTAGGAAAGAACAGCAACCTGATAGACGATCCATTTATAAAGCGAATCCTTTTTCAGAAGATACGTGAACTCTCGGGAGGCGAAATACGTTATCTGGAAATCAGACTCATGCTCATGAGCAAAGCACCCTTTGTGATTCTCGACGAACCATATCGAGGCCTTGCGCCCGTAGTCATTGAGCGAATCAATCAATACATCCGCGAAGCCTCACAAACCAAAGGCATTATCGTGAGCGACCACGACTATCGAAGCATTTCGAAAGTAGCAACCAAGATTTTACTACTCGACGACGGCTGGCTACACATTCCCGATGCCGACGATCTCCGCAAGGCAGGTTATCCCGTTACGCTAGCGACTTTCGACGGGCACGCCACTCGTTGAACGCGATACCGAATACAATCATCAGCAAGCCGGCATAAGTAGTCGGATAAATCTGTTCGCCGAGAAAAATATGTATGAGAAACAACGACAAGAAAGGCGAGAGGTAACAAAGCTGATTTACCAATGCCGGGTTTGTCGTCTTGCGAATAGCCATTCCGAAGAAAATAAAAGGAATCCCCATTTCAAACAATCCCACGTATACGCTCGAAAGAAAGCCCGAAGTCGACGCAAGGGAAACCGGAACAAAAAGTAACCCTCCCAATAAATAAATCGAACCAAAAAGGAAACTCAAAAACAAAGCCGCAGTCTCGTCGATACGCTTGTTGCGACGATTCAGTATCCAATAAAATGCCCACAAGAAAGCACTCAGAAAAGCCAGAGCCAATCCCGACAACGGCAGCGCGGCACCACCCAACGAACCCGATCCTAGCGATATAAGCGCCACACCTCCCAACGAGAAAGCCATGCCAACGTATTTAAAAGGAGCAATCGGCTTCTTCTCAATCGCGGCAAGTAGCACAAGTAAGATAATAGGCCAGAAGTAATTGATTGGCTGCGCAATTTGTGCAGGAAGCAAATCATACGCCTTAAACAAAACCAAGTAATAAGCCACCGGATTTACCAGTCCGACAAACGCAAACCAACTCCAATCCTTTTTAGAAAGGCGACGCAGTTCGCCCCAGCCCGACTTCAACGTAAGCGCAACGGCAAAAACGGCAAGCGCCGAAAGGGTAGCAACCAAAAGCATTTCGTAGTGCGAATAAAACTTGAGAGCCGTTTTAAACATGGTGGCAACGGTAGACCAACTAAGCACGGCCACCGCCGCGCAAGCAATTGCTTTATTGTTTTCCTGCATTGTAATCTATTAATATATCACGTAAATTTTCGGCAAAGATAAATACAAATACGTGTTTCCGGTAGCAAGAACGAAGAATCTCACTACATGTTGTAGCATCGGTAGAACCATTGCGGATACATAATCGTTTTATTATCAAGTAACATTGTAGAAAGAAAAGAAATGAAAAGTATACTATTATGCTGCACATTATGCCTGATCTCGGTATGCAGTTTTGCGCAACAATTTGCCATAAGCTCCTATATAAGGGGGAATTTTTACAACAGAGGAGCCATAACAGAACCAAGTCTTCGAGCCTGCACCGACCTGATTTGTTTGGGCGTTTCACCTGCACAAGACGGCACACTGGTGTGGGACGAATTTAAGACCTTTCAAGCAAATCAACCACAAGATGTAAAGGCACTAATCCCGGTGATACAAGCAATCGTGCAGCAACAAAGCATCACGGTTCGTCTGGGCGTTTCGGGCAGAAGTCATTGGAAAGCAATGATAGCAGACAAACAAGCTCGTGCCAATTTCGCAGCACAAGTAGCCGCAGCTGTAAGCTCGTTAAATCTCGATGGGGTAGACCTCGACTTTGAATGGGCAAACAGGCCCGACGAATTCGAAAACTACAGCAAACTGATTGTCGAATTGCGGAAGACTCTCGGCGAAGCATCGTTGTTTTCCGTTTCATTGCATCCCATATCGTACAAGATTACCCCTTCGGCGATTTTGGCCGTTAGTTATGCCTCGTTGCAATGTTACGGACCTTCGCCCATACGATTCCCATACGCCCAGTACACAAGCAACATCCAAGAAGTACTCGCATACGGTATTCCGGCACAGAAGTTGGTACCGGGTCTGCCATTCTTTGGCGTAAGCGAGTCGCAACCCCGCTCGGTAGAGGGATACGCTTCATTTGTAAAAGCTCAATTGATCGGCAGTGCCGCGCAAAACAATGTCGTGTATGACAATCGCGAATTTGTATTTAACGGACAAGATATGATTGCTCGTAAAACAACCTTTGCGTTGCATGAATCCTTGCGAGGCATCATGTTCTGGGATTTGGCAATCGATGTACCTGTCACAAACCAACAATCGCTGTTGAAAGCCATCACGGAAGCCGTAGAAGCTCAAGGTAACTAATCGAGACACTAGTTCTTGCAGATTGTGACCGCCAAACTCCCTGTTTTGTCAACTCGTGTAGCAGGCTTATTGTATATGACGGGAAATACTCCGTTTTGCAACAGATCTAACAGACGGATCCCCATTTCTGCGAAAAAGGTCATTTTTGTGCTAGATTGCGCCCGTTTGCGATCAAATCAAATGTGATAAAATGTAGGGATAAAGGCGTCTGTAGTTGACGAGGAAATAAACTGCTCGGTAGCAATTTTCAAATCAGCTTTAAAAAAGAAGGCAGACTGTGCATTTGAGAAACATTTTGTCTCGCTCAACTGCCAAATGCTTGCGTAAACGATGTTGCCCCTTTGGGTAGGGGCATGGGAAGCACGCTCGTGGAGTTGAGGCGGTAACGTCTTCGTTGAAACGCAAAAACGTTTTCAATGAAGACTGTTTTACGTTACCGTGAATAGTGTTTGCATTCACCGTGAAAAGTTTTTACACTCTTCGTTATAAGTAAAAGCAGTCACTGCGGTGACTAAAAAGACTCTTTACGGAAAGAAAACCAGCGACTCAAAAAAAGGAAAAGAGCTTTTTTCGAGAAGAAAGTAAGGTTTTTGCCCAAACCAAACGACCTTTTGGGAAAAACCATGCATGGTTCTTGCCCGAACGCTTCAAAATACGAGTAAAAACCCAACATCATCCCCTCGAAAACCCCATTTTCTGAACCCGCAAAATCCGACAAAATCTTCCATCTACAACGCAAAATACCCCTAAAAACCATTCTGCGCCCTTCCAAATACCATTTTGCCTCTCCGCTCAAACGATGGGTTATTGTATATTGATAAAATAAAACGAGGCAACCATACTTGATTACCTCGTTTACTATTTAATACGAATAAAAGTGCTGATGATGCTCGATTGTCTTTGCAATCGGCTTGTTTCTGCATGGTGCTTAATTAGGTGTGATGATGGCGATAACGCTGTTGTCGTCTTCGGCAGAAGACTCGGCGAGTTGCTTCAAAGTGCCTGTGAGTTTATTAGCTGCAAGGGCTTCTTTCAGCTCGGGGATGGTGAACTCGATTGTACATATCGGAGTGCTTGAAGCCAAGGAGAGTGAATAGATATCTGCTTGTTTGCCGCTGTAGTCGTCGAAGACTATCTTTTGCTTATAGATGGCATTGTCTTTGCGATCTTGCATTAAATAAGTTGCTTCGAACGGACCAAGTACCGATTTGTACCCGTCGGGCTTGTTCAATACTGTTGTGATCATGAAGTTATAGTCGGCACACTGCATGAAGTAAGGCATAGCCGATCGGGGCGCACTCATGCTTAGATACGGCGGCGTCTTTACGACGAGAGGTAGTAAAGCTTGCGCCCGATTAAACACGAAGATGGTGTCTTGTTGCTTGCTGTTGATGGTGAAGCCGTCGGTAGATGGGGTTAATGCATTCCATCTTGGCGGTATCACGGAGACGATATCGCCCATCGGCATTTCTGCTCCTACTTGTATCTCGTCGTTTTCATATACAGGTATTTCTTTGACCAAACTGCCATCTGTTTTCGAGATCAAGACAAAGGATGCTCCGTATCCCGTAGGTATTTCGTCGTTGTTTTGTAGCGGTGCATTCAGCATGGCATTCATACGTTTCATAGCTTGCTTGACGGAAAGTGATATGTCATAGGCAATGAGTGTGTTGTCGTCGAAGCTGTAGAGTTCGTTTAGCACGGTTCCGGTCGGAAGGCGTAGCAATCGTTTGAATTGGCCTTCGGGAGTATATACACAGATCTTTTGCCTGTCGCCGATGTATACTTCTTTCTTTGTTTCATCGTACAGGGCTTGAAGGATGTAGGTATATTCTTCGGGACCTTGTCCTAGTTTGTTAAACTGCGAGAGGGGAGTGCCTTTTTTGTCAAACAGCACGACGTTGCCATTTTCGCGTTCTACGATTAAGATGGCGTTTTGCGTAATATCCGCGGGAGAGCTTTTTACCAGAAACTCCGAGCCTTGTGCTTTGGGCTGCACATAGGTAACGTTTGCTATCTGAGATAGTTTTACTTCCTTGTCGGGGTATGCTTGTTGTACGTTGATAGATTGCAGAGATTCCTGCTTTGCGGTGGTTGTACACGAGGCTAGCAATGCCGCAAAGGCAAAGCCGTAGATGCATGTTTTTTTCATGTGTATGTGTGATTTAGATTTAAGGTGATAAAAGCGATCTTCGATTGATCCGATTGCGTGCATCAGCCGAAGATGCTTTTTGTTTTGAAAGGCTTGATAGCCTATTTTTGTTCTGTTGTTATCTCTTCGTCTCTTCGCTTTATCTCGTCTCTGATTTGCGAAGCATACTCGTAGTTTTCTTTTTTCAAAGCGTCTTGCAACTCTTCATTCAGCTCGTTTTTGCTCAAGTCTTGTAGTGTATACGATGCGGGTTGAGGCTTGGCTGCCGGCTTTTCCGGTGCGTCTTCTTCGTCATCTTCCTGCATAGGGTCTACCGTAATTCCGGCTATATCGAGCACCGATTCGTTTGCATAGATAGGCGCGTCGGAGCGTAATGCCAGGGCGATAGCGTCTGAAGTGCGCGAGTCTATCGTTTGTTTGCTGGTGCCGTTGTCAAACAAAAGTTCGGAGTAGAAGATACCGTCTTCGAAACGATAGATCATTACCTCGATGAGCTTTATGTTGTAAGCTTTTGCAAAGTTGAGAAACAAGTCGTGTGTAAGTGGGCGTGGTGGTTCTAGCTTTTCGATTGCAATTGCAATGGATTGTGCCTCGGCTGCCCCGATAATTACAGGAATACGTCTGTTTCCGTTTTCCTCTTCCAGTATCAAGGCATAAGCGCCAGACTGAAGTTGGTTGGTTGTTATACCTTGTAGATTAAGTTTTACTTTCATGATCAAATCGTGAATAAGGTTGCTTTGATGCATTACAAAATAAGGAAAGTTATTTGACTCTTCAAAAACAATTCGTCGTTTATTGCAATGTAGCAAAGTCAAGTTGTAAATGAAATCACGTTTTCTGCTTATATTTGCATAACAAGGATAGGCGAAAGTCCGTTTGATCTTTAAATGTTATTTTCGCGATCAACATGTTGGCTTAGAACAAACAACACTATCCGGTTACTATAACATTAAACAATAAAAACAAGATTACTGTTTTGCAGCAAGTGAAGTCATGGTAAAAGAAAACATGGATAATAAAGAAGAAGTGTGTGTATCCATACTGAATCCGCTGTGCGAGAATGAGAAGATGGAGTTACCTTATTGCGAGACGATCAAGGCGGGCTTTCCGAGTCCGGCTGCCGACTACGTAACACAAGGGATTGATCTCAACGAAGTCCTTATCAAGAATAAGGCTGCAACGTTCTTGGCTCGGGCAAGCGGACACTCGATGTGCGATGCGGGTATTGACGACGGCGACTTGCTTGTGGTGGATAAGTCTCTGAATCCTCGCAACGGTTGTGTTGCCGTGTGTTGTCTTGATGGTGAGTTTACCCTGAAACGTATCGAGATAAAGGCTAAAGAGGTGTGGCTGATGCCGGCCAACGATTCGTATAAGCCGATTCGGGTAACTGCCGAAAATGATTTTGTAGTATGGGGAATTCTTACTTATGTTATCAAGAAATTTTGATAATTTGATAACTTTGTGAAACTAATAGCGTTCATATATGTATAAAGAGATATTTCAAATAATCGTATTGATGGTGAGCCAGCCCGGACGTACATGGGCGCGCCTTGCTAAATGGGAGGATAAAAAGGACGATTACCTAAGCCGATTTGTGTATCCGCTTATCGGAATGATGTCGTTGGCAGCCTTTCTCGGAGTGCTGTTTACACGAAAAGAGTTTGATATTCAAATAGCATTGAAAGATTCGATTCGTGTGTTAATTCAATTTGCCGGAGGCTTTTACCTGGCTTCTGTATTGCTGCGAGAAGCAATGGAACGCCTTTTTCGTGTCGAACTCAGCTTTAAGCAATGTCAGCGTTTTGTGGCTTATGCATCGTGTATTACGTATGCATTGCAAATCATGCTTACGTTGATTCCGGAGTTTTTCTTCCTTCAGATACTCGGGCTATACGCAATATATATCATTTACGAAGGCTCGGAGTCATTTATGCAGATACAAGAAGCGACGCGCATGAAGTTTATGATCGTGGCTTCGGTTATCATTTTGGGTGCTCCTGCTATTGTCAGAGGGATTATTTCATTTTTAATGCCTTCTTTGTAGGCACAAAACAACAATGTTATGAAAGATAATAAGCCGAATAATATACAGATAAAGAACAAGCGTGCTACGTTCGATTATGAATTGATCGATACCTTTACGGCCGGTATCGTGCTTACCGGTACCGAAATCAAATCGATTCGTCAGGGAAAAGCAAGTTTGGTAGATACGTTTTGTTTCTTTGCAAATGGCGAACTGTGGGTGAAGAACATGTATATCGCCGAGTACTTTTACGGATCGTACAACAACCATGCGGCGCGTCGTGATCGCAAGCTTTTGCTCAATCGCAAAGAGCTTAAGAGTATAGAGGCAGCTACTAAAACAACGGGCTTGACTATTGTTCCTGTGCGTATGTTTCTTAACGAACGCGGATTGGTGAAGGTGGTTGTGGCTACCGCAAAGGGTAAAAAGTCGTACGACAAACGTAACTCGCTAAAAGAGCGCGAAGACAAACGTGCGATGGACAGAGCGTTTAAAAAATAAGATGCAGCTGATTAAAAGAATATGGGGAAGTGTTCGCAAGGCACTTCCCAAAGCTTTAAAGACCTGCATTTGGTTATTTAAAATCATATTACCAATCTCGTTGCTGGTGCGCTTGCTACAGTATTCGGGTTTGCTAGACCTTTTTTCCGGTTATCTGAATCCGGTGTTTTCGGGAATGGGGCTTCCCGGCGAAACAGCAATCATTTTTCTTACCAGTATTTTTACTCCGCTTTATGCTCCCATTGCTTTGATTACATCCATGTCTCTCTCGGTGCGCGAAGCTACCATCCTGGCAATGATGTGCCTGATCTCTCACAATCTTTTTGTAGAATGCTCGATTCAAGCCAAAACAGGTTCTTCCTGGATCGGCATGTTTATACTTCGCATTGTGATGAGCTTTGTAGCAGCCTTTTCGCTCAATGCGATAATGCCGCAATACGACGTGGCGTTGGCTCAGTCGGGCGGTAGCGCCGTGGCATGCAACTCGCTTGGAGAGGTGTTTTTACTTTGGGCCGAGAGTTCGCTTTCGGTGATTGTAACCATTTTGTGGGTAGTAACGGCTTTGATGATTTTACACTATGTGCTCGAGGAGTTTAAACTGATGCGCAAGTTGTCGGGCTACTTCAAACCGCTGATGCGCGTGTTTGGTTTATCAGACAATAGTGCGATGCTTTGGCTTATCGGTAATATGGTAGGGCTTGCTTACGGCGGGGCCATTATGATTGAACAAATTGATGAAAAACAAATAACGCTCGAAGAAAGCGATCTATTGAATTATCACTTGGCAATGTCACATTCCTTGCTTGAGGATTCTTTGGTATTTTCGGCTTTGGGCATCCCTGTGTTTTGGGTTGTTGCTCCGCGTATCGTTTTTGCGATGGCGGTGGTATGGACCAAGCGTTTTCTAACGAATGCCTGGGAGCAATTGCTTCAAGGTAGATTTAAAACCAGACAGAACTTAAATAGATGAGCAGAACTCAATTAATTGACCTACTAAAGGAGAGAATCCTTATTCTCGATGGCGGAATGGGTACTATGATTCAGACTTTCGGTCTTACCGAGCAGGATTATAGAGGTGAACGTTTTGCCGATTTTAAGCAAATGCTTAAAGGAAACAACGACCTGTTGTGTATAACAAGTCCAGATGTAATTAAGGCTATTCACAGACAATATGTAGAAGCAGGGGCTGATATCTTTGCTACGAATACATTCAATGCCAACTCTATTTCGATGGAAGATTATGGCATGCAGGAGTATGTGAAGGAAATGAATATTGCGGCTGCACGCATCGGGCGTGAAGTTGCTGATGAATATATGGCCGAACATCCGGAGAAGAAGATCTTCGTTGCCGGATCGGTGGGGCCAACAACTAAGACTGCCTCGATGAGTCCGGCTGTAAACAACCCGGCTTACCGTGCTGTAACGTACGACGATTTGTATGTTTCGTACAAAGAACAAATCGATGCGTTGATCGAAGGGGGCGTAGATATCGTATTGGTAGAGACGATCTTCGACTCTCTTAATGCAAAGGCGGGGCTTCATGCGGCCGAAGATGCGATTAAGGAGTCGGGTAAAGACTTGCCGATCATGGTGTCGGTGACGCTTTCGTCGCAAGGTGGTCGCACGTTCTCGGGGCAAACGCTTACGGCGTTTCTTGCTTCGATCGCTCATGCAAACATTGTGAGCATCGGTCTCAACTGTTCGTTTGGTGCTTCGGATATGAAGCCTTACCTCGAAGAGTTGGCCAAAAATGCACCTTACTATATTAGTGCGTATCCGAATGCCGGTTTGCCAAACAGTTTCGGACAGTATGATGAGACGCCGGAGAAAATGGCGCCGCAAGTACAAGAATACATCGACGAGCAGCTGGTAAACATTATCGGCGGTTGTTGCGGTACTACGCCGGGACACATTGCTCAGTATCCGCATCTTATCAAGGATGCTAAGCCGCACGTGCCACCTGTAGTGGACGATGTGCTTCGCTTGTCGGGTCTTGAAGTGTTTGAGGTACGTCCCGAAAACAATTTCTTGAATGTAGGTGAGCGTTGTAACGTGGCGGGTAGTCGTAAGTTCTTGCGTTTGATCAAAGAGCAAAACTACGAAGAGGCGCTATCCATTGCACGCAAGCAGGTAGAAGACGGCGCGCAAGTGCTCGATATCAACATGGATGAAGGGATGCTCGATACGAAGTACGAGATGTGTACCTTCTTGAATCTGATTGCGGCGGAACCGGACATTGCGCGCGTTCCTTTGATGATCGACTCGTCGAAGTTTGATGTGATCGAGGCCGGACTAAAGTGTGTTCAGGGTAAAAGTATCGTAAACTCGATTTCCTTGAAAGAGGGTGAGGAGCAATTCCTCGAGCATGCCCGTATCATCAAGCAACTTGGTGCCGCAACGGTGGTGATGGCTTTCGATGAAAAAGGACAGGCTGATACATTTGAGCGTCGCATCGAAATCTGTTCGCGTGCGTATAAGTTGCTTACCGAAAAGGTGGGCTTCAATCCGAATGATATCATCTTCGACCCGAATATCTTGGCTATTGCTACAGGGATCGAAGAACACTCTGGTTACGGAATCGACTTTATCCGTACCGTAGAGTGGATTAAACAAAACTTGCCGGGTGCTAAGGTGAGTGGTGGTGTTAGTAACCTATCGTTCTCGTTTAGAGGAAATAATTATATACGTGAAGCAATGCATGCCGTATTCCTTTACCACGCTATCAAAGTGGGAATGGATATGGGTATTGTGAATCCTTCGTCGTCGGTGATGTACGATGACATCCCTGCCGAACTACGCGACCTTGTAGAAGACGTTGTCTTGAATCGTCGCAAAGAGGCTACCGAAGAGTTGATCACTGTTGCCGAGCAACAAAAGGGCGATGCTTCGGGTGCTGCGAAAGAGGAGAAAGTGGCCGAGTGGCGCTCGCTTCCGCTTGATGGTCGCTTGGAGTATGCGTTGGTGAAAGGTATTGCCGACTTCCTCGAAGAGGATATCAAGGAGGCTCTTTCGGTATATCCGCGTGCAATCGATGTGATTGATAAGCCGCTGATGGGTGGTATGAATAAGGTGGGCGAACTGTTTGGCGAAGGAAAGATGTTCCTTCCACAGGTGGTGAAGACGGCTCGTACCATGAAAAAGGCGGTATCGATACTGCAACCTACAATCGAGGCTGAGAAGGCCGGCGGTGGAAGCAAAGCAGGAAAGGTTGTTTTTGCTACGGTAAAAGGCGACGTGCACGACATCGGTAAAAATATTGTGTCTATTGTTTTGGCTTGTAACAATTACGAGGTGATCGACCTGGGTGTAATGGTTCCTGCCGAAGTGATTATAAAAACGGCTATCGAAGAGAAGCCTGACTTTGTTTGTTTGAGCGGACTTATCACGCCGTCGCTTGATGAAATGTGTCACGTGGCTGCGGAGATGGAAAAAGCTGGTCTGACAATGCCGTTGATGGTGGGCGGGGCTACAACTTCCAAACTGCATACTGCGGTGAAGATTGCTCCAAACTATTCGGCACCGGTTATACATGTGCTCGATGCTTCACAAAACCCAATCGTTGCGGCGAAGTTATTGAATCCGGAATTAAAGGATGCTTACGTGGCTGAGCTACGTGAAGAGTATGCCCGCTTGCGTGAAACGGCTCCGCAACGTCGCAAAGAGTTGGTTCCGATCAAAGATGCTATTGCTTCTCGTTTTCAGGCCAATTGGGGAGATTATGAAGTTCCCGAGCCTGCAAGAAAAGGGATTCAAGTAATTGATAAAATACAAGTGAAGGATGTATTGCCTTATATCAACTGGGTGTATTTCTTCCATGCATGGCGACTTTCGGGTCGTTTCAGTGAAGTGGTAAACATTCACAGTTGTGAGTCGTGCCGTTCTAACTGGATCAACTCCTTCCCCGAAGAGCAACGCGAAAAAGCGAAAGAGGCTTTGTCGTTGTACAAAGAGGCAGAGTTCCTTCTCAATATGCTGATGAACGAAGATGTGAAGTGTATTCGCGCTACATACGGTATCTTCCCTGCCAACGCGGTAGGAGAGGATTTGCAGATTGGCAACGAAGTAATCCCGATGTTGCGCCAGCAAGAGAAGCGCGCAGACGGTATCTACAAATCATTGGTCGATTATGTGATGCCGGTTGAGGCGGAACGTACCGATTATGTTGCTGCCTTTGCCGTAACCGGAGGCTTTAATATGCAAAAGGTATTCGACCAGTTGAAGGCGGAAGGTGATGACTATACTTCGATGGTATTGCAAACGTTGTGTGATCGTCTTGC
>CAMTPD010000005.1 GCA_947074265.1 uncultured Porphyromonadaceae bacterium | reverse complement strand
CCGCATACACAACGTGCAGATTGTTGGCGAATGAGTTCTTCGAGGTAGGTGTGCTTACCGATGACTTCGTTGCTGGCCGAAAGGTTGAAGATCAAATTGGCTCCTTGCATGGATAGGATAGACGACGGTGGAAGCGGTGTCCAAAGGTCTTCGCACAGTTCGATTCCGAAACAGATTTGTTTGGCATCGTCGGCAAAGAGTTGGTAGCTTCCGAAAGGTGCTTCCTGATTGCAAAGGGTGATCTTGGTTCCGTAGCTGTCGAGCGAAGAGGCAAACCATCTTTTCTCGTAAAACTCTCCGTAGTTTGGTAAATACGATTTGGGGATTACTCCGCAAAGGATTCCGCGACTTACCACCACGGCTGTATTGTATAGTCTGTTTTCGAAACGCACGGGCATTCCTACAATCGTTGTAAGCTGTAGTGCTTCACTGGCACTAAGGATAGCCGACAGAGCGTTTTCGGCATCTAGCAATAGTCGTTGTTGCTGAAACAAATCGCCGCAAGTATATCCCGTAATAGCTAGTTCGGGAAAACATACAATCTGTACGTTTGCTTGGTCGGCTTTCTGCATCAGTTCGATGATGCGAGATGTATTGTAAGGGCAATCGGCCACCTTTACTTCGGGGATAGCCGTTGCCACACGTGTGTATCCGTAATTCATACGCTTATTGCTGATTGGTTGCGATCAGATAGTTCTTTACCGGATTCGCATACATTTCGTACATCTTACTTAGCAAGTATTCGCTATCCTTATTTGGAAGTTGAATCTTGGCAAGCTGTCCTTCAAAGTATTTGTCGACAGCCGCGATGTCTGCTTCGTTATACTTTTCTACAAAACGGTTGTCTCCGAATGTGCGTTGGTATGCGATGTAGTTGATTGGGAAGAACAAGTAGTTTTGATGAATCTCTTTGTCGATGATTGCGGCAACAGTGCGGTATAGCTCTGCTTTCTCCATCGACGGATCGAGTTTCTTTAGTTGTTCGTTGATCGGATGTCCGAAAGAGAAGTGGATGTGTCCTTTGAATCCGACAATACCTGTTTGCATATTTACAAGGTCGTCGGCTGGAGACTTCTTGTGCTCTTTGTTGTCTCGTTTTTGCTGAAACTCTTTAGCTTTGAGGAAGTCGCAAGGATCAAACTCATACGAAATCGCAATAGGCTCAATATTGAGCTCGATGAGATTGTCGAGAATAGTTGCTTCTTCTCCACCCATGATAAGCATCTTAAGCAATGCCTCTTGAGTAAAGTCGTTAGAGTCTTTAGCACGTCCCTCGCGTTGCGCGATCCACACCGATTCTTTTAGTTCCTTCACTGCATAATGGATGTATGCCGAAAGGGTTTTACTAACGTCGAGCATTTGGCGGATAGATACGCTGCGCTTTACGATAAAGCTGTTGTTGAGTCGAACAAGTTTTTCGATCCACGGCTCGATAAGCAGGTTGTCGCCAATGGCTACCTGCGTCATTTCGGCGCCGGCTTCGTGAAGAACGTAATTAAGGAAGGCTGCGTCTAATACGATATCTCTGTGATTGGTAATAAACGTATAGGCCGCATTTTTATCGATTCTCTCCTCGTGCGATGAGTCGAGTAGTCTTGCAGTATTTGTGGCGATAGACTTAAGAGCCAAAGCCGACATTTGTGTTTTGAATTCTCTTTTGGTGCGAAGAGAACGCATTTTGATACAAAAACTATCCCAATCGATTGTTGGCATAGCGGTTTTTACAGCCATCTCAAACTTAGGAGTGTTCAAAAGTTCTTCGATAGTTGCTTTAACTTCGTTGTTATTTAACGGTCGAATCTCGTCAAATCTTGATGAAATCGTGTCCATATCTGGTTGTTAGTTGTTTGTCTTGTTTAGAAGTTTATGCATTGAATTCGTTTTCAATGATATCGGTCATTACATCTTTGATGTCGAGACCGGCAGCTCGTACTTGTTGCGGGATAAAGCTGGTTGCTGTCATTCCCGGAGTGGTGTTCACCTCAAGTAGCTTTGGATTGCCGTCTTTTTCGATGATATAATCAACACGAACAATGCCTTTGGCATCTACGATATCGTAGATACGAGAAGTCAACTCCTGTACCTTTTGTGTAAGCTCTTGCGAGATACGGGCCGGAGTAATCTCTTCCACTTCTCCATTGTATTTGGCATCGTAATCGAAAAACTCATTTTCCGTTACGACCTCGGTAATGGGGAAGACTACACTTTTACCTTTTATTTTATAACAACCGCAAGTGATTTCTGTTCCCTGAATTAAGGATTCTAAGATTACTTCATTGCCTTCGTCGTATGCTTTTTCAATTGCCGGAGTAATTTGAGAAGCTTCTTTTACTTTGGTTACACCGAAGCTGGAGCCTCCCACGTTTGGCTTGATAAAGCAAGGCAGTCCAAGTTTTTCAACAACTTCTTGTTCCGAAATGGTTTCGCCGTTCTTTAGTCGGATCGATGATGATACCGAGATGCCAAACGAGCGCAAGTAGTTGTTGCAAACAAACTTATTGAACGTAATTGCCGACGACAATACGCCACAAGTAGAGTAAGGCATTCCGATCATGTCGAAATAGCCTTGAAGCAATCCGTTTTCGCCGGGAGTACCATGAATGGTAATGTAGGCGAAATCAATATTTATTTTTTCTCCGTTTGCTACAAAAGAGAAATCGTTTTTATCAATAGGTGTTTTTTCTTCGTTGGGAAGATTTACATACCAACTGTCTTTGGTTAGTACAGCAATGTAAAGATTGTACTTTTCTTTATCAATAAATGAATAAAGTCCTTGAGCGCTCTTGAGAGATACTACAACCTCAGAAGAGTCGCCTCCTGCAATAATTGCAACATTCTTTTTCATACTTATTCGCCTAGATTAGAAGCATATGAACGCCACTTGTCGATCAGTTTTGTCATATCTTCCGGTAGTTCGCTTTCAAAATTCATTTCTTCGCCGGTGCGTGGGTGTATAAAGCCCAATGTACGTGCATGTAATGCTTGGCGTGGACAAATAGCAAAGCAGTTTTGTACAAACTGTTTGTATTTTGTAAAGGTAGTGCCTTTAAGAATTTCGTGTCCGCCATAACGTTCGTCGTTGAAAAGCGTGTGACCGATGTGTTTCATGTGCACACGAATTTGGTGTGTACGACCGGTTTCTAGTTGGCACTCAACAAGAGTTGTGTAACCAAGTCGCTCTACAATGCGGTAATGCGTAACGGCTGGTTTGCCTTGTTCTCCCTCCGGGAAGACGCTCATCTGCAGGCGATCGCGTACGTCGCGACCGATGTTGCCTTCGATACGTCCGGATTCTTCTTTTACAGAACCCCAAACAACGGCAAGGTATTTACGTTTGGTTGTTTTATTGAAAAACTGCGCGCTCAGGTGAGTCTTGGCATGTTCGTTTTTGGCGATAACCAAAAGACCCGATGTATCTTTGTCGATACGGTGCACAAGTCCGAGGCGAGGGTCGGTAATGTCATAGTTCGGATCGTCTTTCAGATGGAAAGCAATCGCATTGATCAATGTACCGTTATAGTTGCCATGTCCGGGGTGTACTACCATGCCCGGTTTCTTGTTTACAACCATGAGGTCGTCATCTTCGTAAACAATATCGAGTGGAAGGTCTTCCGGAATGATTTCAAGTTCTCTTTTAGGACGGTCCATCACGATGCTGATTACATCCATTGGCTTCACCTTGTAATTTGATTTTACCGGTTTGCCATTGGCAAGAATACTTCCGGCTTCGGCAGCTTGTTGTATTCTGTTGCGAGATATAGCTTCCATACGGTCGGTAAGGAACTTATCTACACGCACCATGTTTTGTCCTTTGTCGGCTACAAAGCGAAAGTGCTCGTGCATTTCAACTTCGCCGTTATCTGTGTCTGAATCGTTGTCTAACAATTCATCATCCTCTATTCTATCTTCTAAATAATTATCTATCATTAGAACCACGTTTCTTCGTCGCTTTTTTCGACATTAATTTTTGATGTGTCAATATGCTCGGTCTTGATTGTATCGATATCAAGAGAATCGATCGGAGCAACTTCGCCCGTACTTACAATCAATTTAATCGGAGTACTTAATGCTACACGTTTGCCCGATTGCAAGATGTTGCCGTTAGACTCTACTTCTATTACTAGATCTCTAAACTCGCCCGGAACATATTCTGTTTCAATATGCTCGAACCCTGTAGCTTCGAGTAATGCTTGTGCTTGACGTACCGATAAGTCTCTGAGCTCGGGAAGTAGCGCCGATTGTGATCCGTGCGCATTGATTGTAATATACAAATTACGTCCTTCTTTTACTTTAGATCCTATTTCGGGATTTACCTCGATGATTGCTCCCGGTTTTACGTCTTTGGCATATACAGAGTCGATGATACTGTAGTGAAGACCTCTAGAAGTAAAGAAAGGTTGAGCTTCTTCTATACTTAGACCTTTTACATCCGGAACCTCTACGGCCTGATTGTGTCTGGTATAAATATCGAGCCATGATAATACTCCGAATAATACTGCTCCGGCTACAACAACAGCGAGAAGCAGGTTGATAACGATTGCATTCTTAAATATCGCAGCAAAGAATTTCTTCATCTTATCAATTTGATTTAGAAATAGTTTTTATTTATACGAATCGTAATGATTTGTTCCGATTCGCCTCCAAAAGTAATGAAAAAAGCATTATGCTTAAATACTTAATGGGTTGGTTATAAACAAAAAAAAGTAAAGGCTTACTTGTAAACCTTTACTTTTCACATAGAATATGCTAATTCTTTTCTAATTAACGGCTGTACTCGTCAGACACAGTTAATTTAGCTCTACCTTTAGCACGACGAGAAGCCAACACTCTACGTCCGTTAGCCGAAGCCATTCTTGAACGGAATCCGTGTTTGTTCTTTCTCTTTCTGTTCGAAGGTTGGAATGTTCTTTTCATCTCTATATTAGTTGTTTGTTTATTACTATCATGTACCTAATCGGGATGCAAAGTTATGCACTTTTTTTTAATAAACAAGGTGTTAGTATATTTTTGTTCATCCATTCATATGAATATCTGATGTTTTGCTTTGTGTTTGATGTTAAACATTCTTTATTTGGTTGGGTTTTAAGTACAACGTTTTCCTCTAAGGGTGTACATTTGCACTCCAAAATTAATCAAACGTAAAGCCTAATGTTGTCACAAGTATTTTACGTTCTTCTCTTTTATGTAATCGGAGAGGTCGTTAGTTATCTGATCAACGGGTTTGTGCCCGGTAGTGTGATCGGAATGTTATTATTATTTACTGCGCTTTGTTTCAAGGTAATCAATGGCGAAAAAGTAAATAAGTTGTCCAAAGCCTTAACGGATAATATGGGTTTCTTCTTTTTACCCGCTGCGGTAGGACTAATGAGCGCATTTGATGTACTCTCGAAGTATTGGCTTGTTATTCTTATCTCCTCTACAGTGAGTACGATACTTGTTATTATCGCGGTTGCCTTGGTACAACAACGCATGGGGAAGGAGGATAAGAATGGATAAGCTCTTCAACTCCGAGTTGTTTATGTTGTTTCTTGTTGTCGGAGTGTATTTACTTTGCCAGCAACTATTCAGAAAAACCCGCATTGCTCTGCTTCACCCACTTCTTACTGCCACAGCCTTTATTATTCTTTTTCTGAAAATCTTTGATATTCCGTATGAGTCGTTCAAAGAAGGTGCCGGTTTTGTGAATTTCCTTCTTGGGCCTTCTGTTGTTGCGTTGGGTTATGTACTCTACGAACAGATACGTTATATTAAGGGGAATGTAATCTCGATTCTTACTTCGATATTTGTAGGTTCACTTGTCGGAATCGTTAGCGTAATGGCCATTGCATACGAAATGGGTGCGGATCGTGTTTTGATTGCTTCGTTGCAACCCAAGTCTGTGACGACTCCGATTGCAATGGGTATTGCAGAAAAGGCAGGAGGCATTCCTTCGATAACGGCTGTTGTTGTTGTTGCGGTAGGGATATTCGGAAGTATTATCGGACCGTTTTTGATGCGTATGATGGGTATTGACAGTAAGATTGCCAAAGGATTAGCTTTGGGTGCCTCGGCTCATGGTCTCGGCACGTCGATTGCCATTCAGATGGGTGCGATCGAAGGGGCTATTAGTGGTTTGGCAATCGGACTAATGGGAGTAATGACTGCTCTTCTTGTTCCTGTTGTTTCATGGGTAATGTCTCTTTTTTGACAAATTGATATTATTTCATTGATTAGCAACCATTTTATACGTTTTTTTGGAGCAAGCTGCGCGTGCTTCATTTGCTTATGTGAGGTAAATACCCTACTTTTGCGCCATTAAAACGAATAAATTATTTACTATAATCATAAGCTTATTTTATGGCAAGTACTTCAGATTTCAGAAATGGTATGTGTCTTGATATCGATGGCTCATACTACTTTATCGTTGAATTCCTTCACGTTAAACCAGGTAAAGGTGCAGCTTTCGTTCGCACAAAAATGAAAAACGTTACTACAGGTCGTATCCTTGAAAGAACGTTCAATGCTGGTGTTAAGGTGGATGAAGTAAGAATCGAAAGACGTCCTTATCAATTCCTATATAAAGATGACATGGGGTATAACTTCATGCACACAGAAACATTTGAGCAAATCACTATTCCTTCAGAAAGTATCGCAGGTGTTCAATTCTTGAAAGAAGGTGATATCGTTGAAGCTATGGTACACGCTGAAAGCGAAACTGTACTTACAGCTGAACTTCCAGCTCACGTAATTCTTGAGATCACTTACACAGAACCAGGTGTAAAAGGTGATACAGCAACAAATACATTGAAACCAGCTACAGTTGAAACTGGTGCTGAAGTACGTGTTCCTTTGTTCATCAACATCGGTGAGAAGATCAAAATCGATACACGCGACGGTTCTTACATCGAACGTGTAAGACAATAATATTCAAGACGCGATCTTGTATGAAAAGCGGAATGTGCAATAGCACGTTCCGCTTTTTTTGTATCTTGCATTTTCCTTAAACTAATACATTATATATAGATGAAAGACATGACAACCACAAGATTGGTTATTAAAGACTGGGCAGAAGAAGACCGTCCGCGCGAGAAGTTGTTATCTAAAGGTGTGAATGCTTTGTCGGATTCCGAACTTGTTGCAATCTTGATTGGAAGTGGCAATCAAGATGAAACTGCGGTGGAATTATCACAACGTATCCTAGCTTCGGTCGATAATAATATCAATCAACTTGGTAAAACCTCGGTTGCAGAGTTGGTTGCCGGGTTTAAAGGAATAGGAGAGGCAAAGGCTGTATCTATTGTTGCGGCGATGGAGCTTGGGCGCAGACGGAAGGCAGCCGATATGATGCAACGTCAATCCATAATGAGTAGCAAGGATGTTTTTGAATATTTCTATCCGATCATGATTGATCTACCGTATGAAGAGTTTTGGATGGTAATGGTAAACCGGTCGAATAAGATTATCGACAAAGTAAAGCTTGGTCAGGGAGGAGTGGGCGAGACCTTTGTCGATTTAAAGATTCTACTCAAGAGTGCGGTACTTTCGTTGTGTTCGGGCGTGTTGTTGGCGCATAATCATCCTTCGGGCAACAGGCGACCGAGCGAAGCCGATGATAAAGTAACTAAAAAGATAAAAGACGCTTTGGATATTCTCGATATTGCTCTTCTCGATCATGTTATAGTTTGTGATGGCGGGTATTACAGTTATGCCGACCATGAAAAAATTGTATCTTTGTAAAAATCAAATATGATAAATATGGAGAACGAATTCCTACAAATAGAAGAAAATATCGTAGACATGTTGAAGACTGTTTACGACCCTGAGATTCCGGTAAACATTTATGACCTCGGACTTATCTATAAAGTAGAAGTAAACGAAGACAAAGATGTAACAGTAGAAATGACGCTTACAGCTCCAAACTGTCCGGCGGCCGACTTCATTCTTGAAGATGTACGCATGAAAGTAGAATCGGTAGAAGGTGTAAAGAGTGTGATTGTAAATCTTGTATTTGAACCGGAGTGGGACAAAGACATGATGTCTGAAGAAGCAAAACTCGAATTGGGTTTTCTATAATCGAGCAGCCGGTGAGTCGAAATAAAGTTTATTTTGCGTCGGATGCACATCTTGGCGCCCGATTTCATAAAGAACCCGAGGCGGTAGAACGCAGACTGGTTCGATGGCTCGATTCGATTAAAGAAGAGGCAAAGGCTATTTATTTTCTGGGAGATGTATTTGACTTTTGGTTCGAATACAAGCACGTTGTACCGAAAGGTTATGTTCGCTTTCTTGGGAAACTTGCCGAACTTTCGGACGCAGGTATCGAGATTCACCTGTTTTTGGGTAATCACGATATGTGGATGTTTGACTACTTAGAGAAAGAAATTGGGGCAACCATTCACCGTGAGCCTTTGGTGATCGACTTAGATGGTAAACGTTTTTATCTTTCTCATGGAGATGAAGCATACTTGGTACGTCCGGGATATAAACTGATCTATACCTTGTTTCGCAATAAGCTTTGTCAACGCCTTTTTGCTATGATACATCCTCGATTGGCTTTTGGCTTTGCTCGCGGATGGTCGCTTAAGAGTAGAAAGAGTGGTATCAAGCGTGAAGAAGAGATCAACTATAACGGAGAAGATTCTGAAGAGTTGGTTTTGTTTGCAAAGCAATATTTAGAGAAAGATCCTTCGGTCAACTTCTTTATCTTCGGACACAGACACATCATGCTCGACTTAATGTTGTCGCACTCGTCGCGTGTAATCATTGCCGGCGATTGGATGCAGTATTTTTCCTTTGTAGAGTTTGATGGCGATTCATTATTCCTGGATCAATTCGAATTGGAGTAAAGTGAAAGCAACGCATGTGTTGTTTGCATCTTGCAACAAGGCTTTTACTTGGTATATAAAATAGAAAAAGCGTCACGAGTATTCTCGTGACGCTTTTTTATTATGGCATTGTTTGTTCTGTAGAACGCGAATTACTTAGAAAGGATTTCCATAGTATCTGAAGCGATCATAAACTCTTCGTCTGTAGGTACTACCATTACTTTAACGCGAGAGTTTGGAAGGCTAAGAATAACTTCTTCACCACGAAGACCATCATTCTTTTCAACATCGAATTCGATACCCATGAATTCCATATCTTTACATACAGCCGAACGAGTAACCCATTGGTTTTCTCCTACACCACCTGTAAATACAAGGATGTCAAGACCACCTAGAGCAGCAGCGTAAGCGCCGATGTATTTCTTGATACGGTAGTTGTACATTTCCATCGCAAGGATTGCGTTTTTGTCGCCTTTTTCAATAGCGTCTTCGATGTCACGCATATCTGAAGAGATTTCAGAAAGACCTGCAACACCAGATTCGCGGTTGATAAGGTTAGAAAGACCTGCCGCATCAAGATGTTCTTTTTCCATAATGAAAGAAAGAGCTCCTGCGTCAACGTCACCTGCACGTGTACCCATCAACAAACCTTCAACCGGAGTCATACCCATACTTGTATCGATTGATTTTCCGTTTTTGATAGCTGTGATAGAACCACCGTTACCGATGTGAGCAGTGATGATTTTTTGATCTTCGAAAGGAACACCAAGAATTTCACAAGCACGTTGTGAAACATAACGGTGGCTTGTTCCGTGGAAACCGTAACGACGCACGCCATATTTCTTATATAGAGAATATGGAAGACCATACATGTATGCATAATCAGGCATTGTTTGGTGGAATGCAGTATCAAATACACCGATTTGAGGAACGTTTGGCATCAAGCGAGTTACAGCGTTGATACCTTTCAAGTTTGGCGGATTGTGAAGTGGAGCCAACTCGATGCACTCTTCCAATTGCTTGATCACTTCGTCGTTGATCAATACAGAAGAAGCAAATTTCTCTCCTCCGTGTACTACGCGGTGACCAACTGCGTTGATTTCATCAAGTGATTTGATGCAACCGTACTCGGCGCTAGTTAGAGTGTGAAGGATAAAATCGATAGCAGCATTGTGCTCAGTCATTTCTTTTTCAAGAACAACTTTTTTACCTTCCGGTGTAACAAGTTTCAAGAAAGAACCAGGAAGACCGATTTTTTCTACAACACCTTGTGCCAATACATCACCGTTGCTCATGTTGAACAACTTATACTTTACTGATGAACTACCGCAGTTCAGAACAAGTACTTTCATATTATTATATGGAATAATTTAATGATTCTGAGATTGAATTATTTTTGGTTATTCTTGATACCGATAGCTTGGTTTGCAGTGATAGCAACCATTTTATAGATATCATCTACCGAACAACCGCGAGATAGGTCGTTGATCGGAGCAGCTATACCCTGAAGGATAGGACCTACAGCTTCTGCACCAGCCAAACGTTGAACAAGTTTGTATGCGATATTACCAACCTCTAGAGATGGGAATACCAATACGTTTGCTTTACCTGCGATTTCACTTCCCGGAGCTTTGCTTTCACCTACCGATGGAACGATAGCTGCGTCAGCTTGAAGTTCGCCGTCAATTTTAAATTCAGGAGCCATCTCTTGAGCGATACGAGTAGCTTCAACTACTTTATCTACAACCTCATGAGAAGCACTTCCTTTTGTAGAGAAGCTCAACATTGCTACACGTGGTTCTACACCAACGATGTCGCGCGTAGTTTGTGCAGTAGAAACTGCGATTTGAGCTAGTTCTTGTGCATTTGGGTTTGGCATTACAGCACAATCTGCAAATACCATAATACCATTGTCACCATATGCTTTGTTAGGAACAAACATGATGAACGCGCCAGAAACAACGCTGATACCAGGAGCCGTTTTTACGATTTGGAAAGCCGGGCGCAATACATTACCTGTAGTGTTTGCAGCACCTGCGATTTCACCATCCGCATCACCGTTCTTAATCATCAAACAAGCAAGGAAAAGAGGATCTTGAGCTAGCACAGATGCTTTCTCAATAGTCATGCCTTTGCTCTTTCTTAGTTCGAAAAGCAAGTTTGCGTAAACCTCTTTCTTCTCATTGTTGATAGGGTCAACGATTGTTGCATTTTCAATGTTGGTAAGACCAAAGTTGTTTGCCAACGATTTGATTTCATCCGGATTTCCGATAAGAATGATATCAGCAATACCGTCTGCGATTAGGCGATCTGCTGCTTTCAATGTTCTTTCTTCTGTACCTTCAGGAAGAACAATTCGTTGTTTGCTTGCTTTAGCGCGAGCAATAATTTGTTGCATCAAGTCCATTTGGGAATAGTATTATTTTTATTGTATACTTTATTCTACCGTTGTATTTTGACGCAAAATTACGAATAATGCAATATAGAGTTTGCAAAATAGATGCTAAATTTCAATCTGAAGATGTCAGTTTTGTAAGATTTAACAGTTTTGGAGCTTCTAAGACTCAGAAAGGAAAGCTTGAAGCTCTTCGGCCGAAATGTTTACATTGAGTTTTCCATTCTGTGCTACCGAGATTTTACCACGCTCTTCGGATACAATAATAACTTTGGCATCGGTTTCTTGCGTCATACCCAACCCGGCACGGTGTCTTAGTCCCAGTTCTTTTGATATTTCGATGTGCTGCGCAATCGGCAAGATACAGCCGGCAGCCTCGATGCGATTGTCGGCAATGATCATAGCGCCGTCGTGAAGCGGACTGTTTTTAAAGAAGATATTCTCGATAAGTCGGGCGTTGACATTCGCGTTGATAATTTCGCCCGTATGCGCATATGAGGTCAGATCCATCTCTTTCTGGATTACAATCAAAGCACCCGTCTTTTTCTTGGCCATGTTGATTACCGCCAGTACTACCGGTGCAATGTATTGGCCTTCGGGTTGTGCATCGTAACCTTTTCGTTTGAAGATGGAGGATAAGAAGCTGAGTCCGCGGTGCGAACCCAGTGCCAGCAAGAAACGTCTGATGTCGTCTTGAAATAAGATAATCAAGACAAAGAAGCCTACACTGATAAATTTATCAAGAATGGCCCCCATGAGTTTCATTTCCAACACTTGCGAAACAAGAATCCATACAATAATAAAAGAGATGATACCGCTGAAGATGGCCGTATTGCCCGAGGCCTTCATCAGCTGATAGGCTTTGTAAAGGAAAAATGCCGCAAGCAATATATCGATTGCGTCTTTTATATTAAAGTTCATCCAAAGGAGCATAGTATCTTATTTTAATGTCCGTTCTTGATTGCTTCGAGTAGTTTCACGGTCTCCACCGCTTCTTTTACATCGTGCACGCGCAGCAGATGTGCTCCGCCCAACAAGGCAAATGTATTTAATACGGTAGTACCGTTCAGGCTTTGCTCGGCCGTAGTTTCGAGTGTTTTATAAATCATGCTTTTGCGGGAGATACCTACCAGCACGGGACGTTCAAAGATTTTAAACTCGCTGATGTTGTGCATCAATTCAAAGTTCTGCTGCACGGTTTTGCTAAAACCGAATCCCGGGTCTACGATGATATCATTAACCTTAAGACGCGTAAGCATGTTGATTCGTTCCGAAAAGAATACCATGATTTCATCCATCAAGTGATCGTAGTGCGTAAACTGCTGCATCGTTTGCGGAGTCCCGCGCATGTGCATCATAATATAAGGAACTTGCAGTTGTGCAATGGTTTCAAACATGTTTGCATCAATAGTCCCTCCCGATATATCGTTGATGATATCCGCGCCATGCTTCTCTACACAAGCCTTGGCAACCTCTGCTCTGAAGGTATCTACCGAAACAACGGCATCGGAATTTACTTGTTTGATCAATCGAAGTCCGGTTTCGAGTCGGCTCAATTCTTCCTCTACGCTGATGTCGATGGCCGACGGGCGCGAAGAATATCCGCCTATATCAACCATGTCGCCCCCTTCATGGAAGATGGCTTCGATGCGTTCACAAATTTCTTTTTCCGTTTGTTTGCGGCTTCCCGAGTAAAAAGAGTCTGGGGTTACATTGAGTATTCCCATAACCATCGGACGGGAAAGCTCCTTTAAGTTGCCTTTTATATTGAGTGAAGGAATCATGTTTTGATAGATGCTTAGTATATACTAGTAGCGTCGTTTTATAAATAAAGTCGACGTGCGTAAAGTTAAGAAACAAATCAAATGCTTAGGCTTCGTATAATCCGAAATCGTGTTTATTTTTGTTGCATCATTGAAAGATGAATTGGTAAACACGTTACAACTAAGTTTGTTCTACGTATATATTAAGCTTAGACACGTACGTGTGTACAACTTAGACAGGTATATGACAAGAATGCGTCACGATCGTGTACACATCTTAGACACGTACCTGTCTAAGCTTAATAGTAATCGTTGTAATAGAAGGAGGAAACGATAAATGAAATTAGAAGACATATATCAGCTTTATAAAGCTCACCCGGTGGTGACTACCGATACGCGCAATTGTCCTGAGGGATCTATGTTTTTCGCACTTAAGGGAGAGCGTTTCAATGGAAATGAGTTTGCGGCACAAGCATTGGAAGCCGGCTGCGCTTACGCAGTTGTCGACGAACCGGTTTATAACCTGGGCGATCGCTATATTTTGGTAGACGATGTATTGAAAACCTTGCAAGATCTGGCGCATTACCACCGCATGCAATTACGAATCCCTGTAGTAGGGATTACCGGAACCAACGGGAAAACAACGACAAAGGAGTTGATATCTACCGTATTGTCGGCCCAATACAATACGTTGTACACATTGGGTAACTTTAATAACCACATCGGAGTTCCGCTTACATTGTTGCGACTTACTGCGGAGCATGAAGTAGCTGTGATCGAAATGGGGGCCAATCATCCGGGTGAGATTGATGAGTTGGTGCATATTGTTGCGCCCGATTACGGAATCATTACCAATGTGGGGTCTGCCCATCTCGAAGGATTCGGATCGTTTGAAGGTGTTGTGAAAACAAAGACTGAGCTATATCGCTACATGGGAAAGCACGACGGTACGGTTTTTATTTCGTCTGAAGATGTGTTGCTTCAATCGCATGCGACCGAATTGAAAAAGATTCTTTACGGAGTAAGCGAACAAGCAAACTTTAGAGGAAAACTGAACGACAAGAGCTTGTTTGTTTCTTTCTCATTCACCATCAACGGCAATTCATATCCTGTAAATACACAATTGATCGGAGGGTACAACTTCTACAACTTGATGGCTGCGGTAGCGGTGGGTTCTACTTTGGGTGTGGCGCCCGAGCAAATTGTTTCTGCGCTGGAGGCATACACTCCGACCAACAATAGAAGCCAGTTTCAGGATACAGGTAAGAATAAGTTGATAATAGATGCCTACAATGCTAATCCGAGTAGCATGAAGGTTGCGATCGAAAACCTCAAGCAGATTGATGCTCCTTTCAAAGCAGTGATCTTGGGCGACATGCGCGAACTGGGGCTAGCATCGGCAGAGGAACATCGCAAAGTTGTGGCTCTTCTCAACGAAGCAGGCTTTGATAAGGTATTGTTGTGCGGTGAGGAATTTGAAAATACCGAAAGCCAATTTGCATGTTATCCTTCTATCGAGTCTTTGAAGGCTGCATTGATCGAGAGTCCGATTAGTGGATTTACAATTCTAATAAAGGGGTCGCGCGGTATGAAGTTGGAGCAAATTCTAGAAATGCTCTAAAAGAATAAATTTCAGCACAAATAACAATAAAAATGGGCGATAAGTGAATTTTTTTTATTTATCAGCCCTTTTGTATTTAAATATTTATATTTTTGTTCAAGGTGATCTATTGATTACTATGTAAATAGCTTGTAGTACATAAATTACAATCCAATAATAATATAGATATGATACTAGCATCTCTAGCCGATAGTAGTACGATCGAGGGGGCGCATCCTCTCTTTAAGACTGCATTCGATTTTATCCGTACTACTGATCTATTGGCGATGCCTTTGGGAAAAGTAGAGATCGACGGTGAAAACATCTTTGCTATAATTTCGCATGTTGAAGCGAAAACCGCAGAAGAAGCAATCTTGGAAACACATAAAAAGTACATCGACATTCAAATTCCTTTATCTACATACGAACGATATGGATGGAAGTGTGCACAAGAGCTGAAAAATATAGCAAAGCCATACGATGAAAAGGATGATTATGCTTTGTTTGCAGACAGACCAAGCACAATTGTAAAAGCTGAATTAGGCGAATTTGTAGTATTTTTTCCGTCCGATGCGCATGCACCATGTATCGGAGAAGGAACGATAAAAAAAGTCGTAATTAAAATTGCGGTGTAAATGATTTAACCTTGGCATTCGATTATCGTAAATACAGAACTTAGATAATCAAGAACCTTAAATAATATAACATGAAAACGTATAGTGTTATTCAATCCGAAGAATCTAGTAAAACAATTTCAATTAAAAAGAAGATCCTTCAGTCTTATCTGACCAATGGCAATTCCACAATTGCCGACATTTGTAAAGAAATGGAATTGAGTGTGCCAACTGTGACAAAACTGATTGGAGAACTTCAAGATGAAAAGCTGATTAAAGAATTCGGAAAATTAGACCGTAATGGAGGGCGTCGTCCGAGTGTATATGGTCTTAATCCG
>CAMTPD010000004.1 GCA_947074265.1 uncultured Porphyromonadaceae bacterium | reverse complement strand
GAGATTCTCCGGAGTGACTGGAGTTCAGACGTGTGCTCTTCCGATCTGCAAGCCTACTCGTTGGCACAACGACCATATAGGCACACATTCATAACAACGATCTGAAGACATATATACAAAATGACGCAACGCTATTTCATCTACCTAGCATACAACGGTTCTAAGTTTTGCGGTTGGCAAATACAACCCCACGACCCATCGGTACAAGAGTGCATCGAAGACGCACTAGGCAAACTCATGCGCACACCCACACCTATTGTCGGAGCAGGACGTACCGACTCGGGCGTACATGCACAAAAGATGATTGCACACTTCGACTATACCGGCGAGACTCCGCTAGATACGACCAACTTATGCCGCAAGTTGAACATTATGCTTCCTAAAGAGATTGCCATCTACGACATCGTACCGGTAAAACCCGATGCACATGCTCGTTTCGATGCAACCGCACGCGCCTATAAATACTACATTACGGAGAAAAAAGATCCGTTTAACTTCGACTTTGTTTATCGCCACGGAACTCCGCTCGATTATCATGCAATGAATGAAGCAGCAAAACACTTGTTCGACTACGAAGACTTTACCAGCTTTTCGAAGCTACATACCGACGTAAAGACAAACAACTGCACCATCATGCGTGCCGAATGGGTACAAGAAGGCGACATTTGGGTGTTTAACATCAAGGCAAACCGCTTTCTTCGCAACATGGTACGCGCCATCGTAGGTACGCTTCTCATGGTAGGACGCGGCAAGATCACGGCAGAAGAATTCTGTAAAATCATTGAATCAAAAGACCGAGGCAAAGCAGGAACTTCAGCTCCCGGCCATGCACTGTATTTGGTCGATGTAGAATATCCGCAAGAGATCTTTATCGAAAACAAATAATCAACCCATACGAGATTGCCATGCCTAGCAGCGGCAATCTCTTTTTTATCCATACACTCGAAACCCTTCAACAACTATGTGGTTAGGACTAGCCTTTCTTTCGGCCTTTTTGCTTGGATGCTACGACACCAACAAGAAGATGTCGTTAAATAAAAACGCAGTAATCCCTGTACTCTTTTTCAATACACTCATCAGTAGCATCATCTTTCTTCCGTTTGTGATCCTATCATACGCGAAGCCCGAGCTGCTCGAGAACACCCTCTTTTTCGTGCCCAAAGCATCGCTGCACACCCATTTTCTCATCTTCATCAAAGCAATCATCGTGCTCTCGTCATGGCACTTTGCCTACTTTGCCACCAAGCATTTGCCCCTCACCATAACAGGCCCCATCAAGGCAACACAACCGGTAATGACGTTAATGGGCGCATTGCTCATCTTTGGAGAGCGGCTCAACACCTATCAATGGATTGGCGTAACGCTGGCCATCACTTCGATTTACCTGCTATCCCTTTCGGGCAAACGGGAAGGAATCGACTTTAAAAAGAACAAATGGATTCTGTTCATGATACTTTCGGCCATAACCGGCTCCATGAGCGGACTATACGATAAGCACTTGATGCGCAGCCTCGATCCCATGACCGTGCAAACGTGGTACAACTTCTACCAATGCATCTTGATGACGTTCGTATTGCTCGTCTTATGGTATCCAACGCGCAAAAAGACAACACCTTTTACCTGGCGATGGAACATCATTTTCATTTCTATATTTCTGGTAATGGCCGACTTTGTTTACTTCTATGCGCTCTCGCTACCGGGCTCTATGATCTCCATCATTTCCATGGTACGACGCAGCAACGTGCTGGTAACCTTTGCCGCCGGAGCAATCTTCTTCAAAGAAAAGAACCTCAAAAGCAAAGCATTCGACCTGCTACTGGTACTCATCGGAATGATCTTCCTTTACATCGGCACCCGTTACGGCGGATAAAAAACAGCCTTGCGCACAATCGCCATCAAGGCGAAACCCAAGAAAATATCTCCATATATAGATACAAAGAAAGCGAACTCCCCGAAAAGAATTCGCTTTCTTTATTTTCAAAAACCACGACCACGCGGCAGCATCCCATTCGAATGCAAGCCACCGTGTGTGCTTCGTTATTTCTTAAACACCAAGTATACGGCGGCAACTAAAAAGCAAAACGCCAGTGCGTGATTCCACTTAAAGCTTTCGGTCTTGAAAGCCACCGTACTGAAGATCACGAAAACGATCAGCGTAATCACCTCCTGCAATACCTTTAGCTGAATCAATGTAAACGGTCCGCCGTTTTCACGAAAGCCAATCCTATTGGCCGGCACCTGAAAACAATATTCGAACAACGCAATCCCCCAACTAAGAGCAATCACTCCGATAAGAGGAAGTGAACCAAACCAACTGAACTCTTTCAGTTTCAAGTGCCCGTACCATGCAAACGTCATGAATATGTTTGACACGATAAGCAGAGCCACCGTAATAAATACCTGCATACTTTATTTGTTAATCAATTTATTGTTCTTCATGCTTCTGTGGCAGATAATCGCTCTGAATGTTTGCCATACTACCCCAAATATTTCTTCGCACGTGCGGATTCAGCTCTTCCAGTTTCGCCACGATCTCTTTCATATCGGGGCGAGACGATGAAGTCTCATACGGACACGCCTTGATCTGTTTCTTATATCCCCTCCATTCGGCAATGCGAATCAAGTCTTTCTCCTCTACCAGACACATGGGACGAATGATAGTCATATCAAACTTCTCCATCTTTAGTTTAGGCGGCATTGTACTGAATGCCCCTTGATACGTCATGTTCATCAAAAGCGTTTGGATGATGTCATCTTGGTGATGTCCCAAGGCAATCTTGTTGCAGTTGTTTGCCTTAGCAACTTCAAACATCGCTTTGCGTCGGTTCCACGAGCACAGAAAGCAAGGCGACTTACGATGATCGGTAGTTGGATCAAACGAAGTTTCGTGCACTACAAAAGGAATACCATACTGTTCGGTATGCGCGCGCAAGTATTCGAGATCCGAGTGATAAGGCACGTTGGTCATAATAATGTGCGCAACCACCAGTTCAAACTTCGGACGATGAATCTTCATTCGTCGTCCCAGGAAATCGATAAGGGCCAATGAATCTTTCCCACCCGAAAGACCAATCATAATTCTGTCGCCATCTTCGATAAGGCCATACTCAAATATGCCCTTTACCACCTTGGCTTCTACTTTTTTGAAAAGAAGTTCTAATTCGCTTAACTTTGCCATATTGTTTTTGTGTCGACCGCAAAATTACTTCAATTTTGCGAGCCCCGACACATAAGAAATAAAAATATTATTACCTTTGAAACTCAACTAAAATAATAAGACTCTATGAAATTCTTGTTGCGCCATCTCTTTGTGGCTTTGCTGCTAACAGCAGGGGCTAGCTCTGTAAGTGCTCAAAGTTTGGATCAGGCAAAAAAACTATATAACGAAGGAAAATATGCCGAAGCCATGCCGGCTATGGAAAAACTCGTACAGCGTTCGCCGGGCAATACATCTTACAACCAATGGTATGGTGTATGCTTGTTTGAAACAGGCGACCCGCTTGCGGCCGAAAAGCATTTAAAGATCGCAGCCAATAAGAAGGTACAAGAAGCATTCAAGTATTTGGGACAAATCTATTACGACACCTACCGTTTCGACTTGGCAGAGCAAGCATTCGAGACCTACATCAAGATGCTAGAGAAAAAGAAACTCGACGCGTCGGAATACGAACACAAGCTAGCGCTTGCACAACGTGCACAACGATTGGTAAACAATACCGAGGATATCCAGATTATCGACAGCGTTGTTACCGACACCAACCGATTCCTTTCTTACTACAAACTAAGTGAAGAGAGCGGATCGTTGGAACCGTTCAACACATTCTTCGAAAGCTCTGCTCCGGTATTCTCTACCGTATACATGAATCAGAAGGGAGATAAAATCTATTACGCTCGTCCCGACGATAGCGGCAACTATGCCTTGTTTACCCAAACCAAGCAACTCGATACCTTTGGCGACGAACGTAAACTATCGGACAATGTAAACATTGCCGGCAACAATAACTTCCCGTATGTAATGGGCGACGGTGTTACCGTGTATTACGGCTCTACCGGCAACGGATCGCTTGGTGGATACGACATCTTTGCAACCCGTTACAACATGAACAACGACAGCTATTTGAATCCTGAACCGCTGGGCATGCCGTTTAACTCTCCTGCAAACGACTACATGTATGTGGTAGACGAAGCAAAAGGCTTGGGCTGGTTCGTAACCGACCGTAACCAACCCGAAGGAAAGGTGGCAATTTATTTGTTTATCCCTAACCAAAGCCGCCGCACCGTACAAAGTGACGACGATGCATACCTACGCAACCGCGCCATGATAAGCTCTATTGCCGAATCGTGGAGAGAAGGCGAAGACTACAGCGAGCTTGTAAAACTTGCCTACGAATCGGCAGGCAGCAACAAACAAAAAAAGGATTTCGAATTCATCATCAACGACAACATTATTTACTTTACATCCGATGATTTTTCGAGCCCTAAGGCACTCGAACTATTCGAGAAAGCACAATCGGCACGCATGCAAGTAGCAGAGGTTGAGCGCAGCCTTGCCGAACTTCGCAAGAAGTATACCGAAGGCAACAACAGCGACAAGAAACAACTTCAACCCGCTATCCTTCGTCTCGAAGCACAGCTTGAGGAAATGCAAAACACACCGGATCAACTAGAGAAAGAAGCACGCAACGCTGAGATCATGGTGCTACGCAAAAATCAGTAATCCCTAGCATAAAAAGACAATACCATAACAGCTCCCCGATTGGCTCGTGCCGGTCGGGGATTTTTTATACCCTCCATTATAACCAACACCACCGCCCATAAGCTGCCCCATCGCATAAACCAAACACACTCATCGCAACAATTAAGCTTAGACACGTACCTGTACACATCTTAGACAGGTATATGACAAGAATGCGTCACGACCGTGTACACATCTTAGACACGTACGTGTCTAAGCTTAACTCTCTCGACAACGTGCCTTAATCAATGCATTCACCGATACAACTCCTCCTCTTCAATTACACTAACCTCCTTTTATAGAGAAAAACCCCGATGCAATTCGACAAGGAAATAGACACTTTTGCGCTTTAAGGAAATTATTTAGTCCAACTCCCTTTATTTATTATAACAAGTAATATATTTTTATATCTTTATCATCGTGAAGGGAAACAACCCGTCGCGACATAACCTCATTAAGTAATTAAACAGCTTATGGTTACACAAATCATCCTCGCAATACTGTTGATCATCATTGCGATCACGTTGCTACTGGTAGAGATATTTCTCTTGCCGGGTATTACCATTGCCGGAATTGCCGGAGCACTCTTTGCCATTGGAGCCTTCGTATATGTATACTCCACGCTTGGTGCGGTTGCCTCGGGCATTGCCTTGGTAAGCGGAGCAATTGTCTTTGCCGCAGCATTCTTCTGGCTGTTGAAATCGAAAGCACTAGACCGCCTTTCGCTCAAGACCGATAGCAATAGCAAAGTCGACGATTCGGATCTCGATAAGATTGCAGTGGGCGATACCGGTATTGCGTATTCCCGCCTCAACCCCATGGGTAAAGTAAAAATAAACGGTGTAATCGTAGAGGCTAAATCAATCGAAGAGTACATCGACGAAGATACTCCCGTGCGTGTTACGGGCAAGAACCTGTCAAACATCGAAGTGGTTTCTATGATAGAACCTTTTGATGCTGCAAACGAATAAAAACAAACACTATATTTACTATTTATGGAACCTGTAATTTTCCCTATCGTTCTATTAGGATTAGCCATTTTACTTTTGGCTGTATTCTTTTATTACGTTCCGTTCCTGTTGTGGATATCTGCCAAGGTATCGGGCGTAAACATTTCCCTAGTCCAGTTGTTCTTAATGCGCATACGTAATGTACCGCCTTCAACCATTGTACGTGCTCTTATCGAAGCACACAAAGCTGGCTTGAACGGACTTACACGCGACCAACTCGAAGCCCACTACCTTGCGGGCGGACACATCGAAAAGGTTGTGCACGCACTAGTTTCGGCTTCGAAGGCAAACATTGATTTGTCTTTCCAAATGGCTACAGCGATCGACCTTGCAGGTCGTGACGTATTCAATGCCGTACAAATGAGTGTAAACCCTAAAGTAATCGACACACCACCGGTAGCAGCCGTGGCAAAAGACGGTATTCAGCTTGTAGCTAAAGCACGTGTTACGGTACGCGCCAGCATCAAGCAACTTGTAGGGGGTGCCGGAGAAGAAACCATTTTGGCCCGTGTAGGTGAAGGTATCGTCTCTTCTATCGGTTCGTCGGAAAGCCATAAGACCGTGTTAGAGAACCCGGACTCTATTTCGAAGCTTGTGTTACGTAAAGGACTCGATGCCGGAACTGCATTTGAGATTCTTTCGATCGACATCGCGGATATCGACATAGGTAAAAACATCGGTGCCGTGTTGCAAATGGACCAAGCGCAAGCTGATAAAAACATTGCGCAGGCAAAAGCCGAAGAGCGCCGTGCTATGGCGATTGCCTTAGAGCAAGAAATGAAAGCCAAAGCGCAAGAAGCTCGTGCCAAAGTGATCGAAGCGGAAGCGGAGGTTCCAAAAGCAATGGCTGAAGCTTTCAGAAGTGGCAACTTAGGTATCATGGATTACTATAAGATGAAGAATATCGAAGCAGACACTTCAATGCGTGAGTCTATTGCTAAGCCTGCGGGCGGACCCAATACGATCTCTTCGAAAGATAAATAAGTAAACAATAACACGAGCCGCGACAAACACGATGTTTGGTCGCGGCTTTTTTCAACCACTAATTACATTATGAGTTACAAACGCATTATACCAGAATCGGAACTGATCCTCAATGACGACGGATCGATCTTTCATCTACACTTAAAACCCGAACAGATCTCGGACAAAATCATTATGGTGGGCGACCCGGCAAGGGTAGATCTTATCGCTGCACACTTGAGTGACATCGAGTGCTCTGTAACCAATCGTGAGTTTCATACGATAACAGGAAAATATAAAGATAAACGCATCTCGGTGATATCGCATGGTATTGGCGGCGACAACATCGACATTGTTCTCTCGGAGCTCGACGCGCTAAAGAATATCAACTTTGCTACGCGCACGGTGAATCTAAAGTTTGAGCAACTATCACTTGTACGTATCGGCACCTGCGGTGGCCTTCAGCCTATTGTACCGGTAGGTAGTTTTGTGGCTTCGGCTTACTCGATCGGTTACGATTGTGTTCCGTTTTTCTACAAGAACAACTCTAAAATCAGAGACCTGGCACTCGAAGAGGCCTTTATGCAGCATTGTCATTGGCAGATACCCAACATGCGTCCGTATGCGGTAAACAATGATTCGGAATTGTTGTCGCGTATCATCAAAGAAGACATCGTGCAGGGCATTACGATTTCAGGCAACGGATTCTATGGTCCGCAAGGGCGTGAGCTGCGCTTACCACTGACCGATCCCGACTTTAATAAGAAGATTGAAGACTTTAAGTTTAAGGACTTTCACATCACCAACTACGAAATGGAGAGTGCGGCTTTGGCTTCGCTTGCTGCATTGATGGGGCATAAAGCACTTACAGTATGCGCCGTTATTGCGGGCAGATACCACAAAGATATGAATACGAACTATAAGAACAGTATGATCGATTTGATCGAGAAGGTGCTGGAACGTATCTAATAAAAGAAAGCCATCTATACACGTAATAGATGGCTTAAATGAGAAAAGCGGATGCAACACATAGGTTACATCCGCTTTTTTTATGCTTTGATTGATTTATCAAATGCCCATCGATGCTCTTACCGCATCAATTTTAGCTTCCGCCTCAGCTTCTGCTTTAGCTAGCTCTTCTCTTGATTTGGCAACACCTCTTACTTCGATGTAGAACTTAATTTTCGGTTCAGTTCCCGAAGGGCGAATCGAAACTTTAGTTTCATCTTCTGTAAAATATTGAATCACATTCGACGTTGTTGGCATATCAAGTGTATATGACTCGCCATCTAGTACGCTGAATGCAGAAAGTTTGCCAAAGTCTTTGATCAATGTAACCTTCGAGCCTGCAATCTCTTTGATTGGGTTTTCTCTGAAGTTTTTCATCATTGCTTCGATCTCTTCTGCTCCTGATTTTCCTTTCTTCACTACAGAGATACCTTTCTCTTTCGAGAAGCCATACTCGATGTAGATGTCTTGAAGAAGTTCGTACAATGTCTTGCCATTGTCTTTTGCCCAAGCTGCAATCTCAGCAAGCATAGCACAAGCAGAAACCGCATCTTTATCGCGAACGAAGTCTTCACAAAGGAAACCGTAGCTTTCTTCACCACCACCGATGTATTGCTTTTTGCCTTCTAGCTCACGCATGATCGCTGCAATCCATTTGAAGCCGGTATAGCAATCGTACATTACTACGCTATTTTTCTCAGCAATCGTACGGATAAGCTCAGTTGTAACAATCGTTTTCACGATGTACTCGTTGCCTGTAAGTTTGCCTAGTTCTTTCCAACGTGTAATTAGGTAATAGATAAACAACAATGCTGTTTGATTACCATTCACAAGGATGAATTCGTTTTTATCATTCAAGATTGCTGCACCAACACGGTCGGCATCAGGGTCTGAAGCAAGTACCAACTCCGCTCCTACTTCTTGAGCTTTCTTCACCGCCATGCTTAGTGCTGCCGGCTCTTCCGGGTTTGGAGATACTACAGTTGGGAAATCTCCGCTCACTACGTCTTGCTCCGGTACATGCACGATGTTTGTGAAGCCGAATGCTTTAAGCGCAGCAGGAATCAATTTCACCCCTGTTCCGTGGATCGGAGTATAAACGATTTTCATATCGTTATGCTTCTTGATCGCTTCCGGTGAAAGAGATATTGTTGTAAGCTTTTGAATGTAGTCGTTGTCTACAGCTTCGCCAAGCACTTCTACTAGTTCTGGTTTGCCGTGGAAGTTAATATCACTTGCCGATCTGATCTTGTTTACTTCGGCAATGATGTTTTTATCGTGAGGAGCAATCACCTGAGCACCATCGTCCCAGTATGCTTTGTATCCGTTGTATTCTTTAGGATTGTGAGATGCAGTAAGGATAATACCACTTTGACATCCTAGTGTACGAATTGTATAAGACATTTCAGGTGTAGGACGCAAGTCTTCAAAGATGTAAACTTTGATACCGTTTGCTGTGAAGATATCTGCAGAGATTTCTGCGAAACGACGGCTGTTGTTTCTACAGTCGTAACCGATTACTACTTTGATTTGATCAAGGTGCGCAAATTCTTGTTTCAAGTAATTTGACAAACCTTGCGTTGCTGCTCCAACGGTGTAAATGTTCATTCTGTTTGAACCTACGCCCATAATACCGCGCAATCCACCTGTACCAAATTCAAGGTCTTTGTAGAATGACTCGATAAGTTCTGTCGGATCTTCATTGTTCAATAGGCGTTCAACCTCAGCTCTGGTTTCTGCGTCATAGCTATCAGTAAGCCATGATTTCGCTTTCCCGATTACCTGAGTAAGTAATGTATTATTCTCCATATTTAATGAATTTTGCTTTAAAAGTATAGCGTAACAAAGATAAGAACTAATTATCATCGTACAACAAACAAATATACATTCTGTTTCGAATCTTCATATTAAGTAACAAAACAGAATCAGAATAGATCGCTGAACGAAAGTTAATAAGCAAAGTTTTGCTTATACGTTCGCTCGTTGCCGCATTGATCTACAAGCCATACCTCAAGTTCGTGTTTGCCCGGAGCTACCCTTGCAGGCTCGATCTTGTACGTTAAAAGTCCTGTTTTTCCATCGAGCGCAAAAACAACAAACTCCCCGTCGATCTTGCATTTATAGTCTTGCACACCACTGAGATTGTCTCCAATCTTGAGCGTAATCTTTTTGTTTGCAGCCCATTTATCCTTTCCTACGGCCGATATCGAAGGTTTGGCCGTATCGGCTATAATGGTAAATGATCCGAGTTCGCGGATCGAAGCCTCTACCCAACCGTTCTTGTAGGTTCCGCCTATCCAACGCTTACGTCCTTTATCGACCGATGCTATACCATAGGCGCGTTTGTTGTCGAGTTTATCGTCTTCCACCTTGATTCTCAACGTGCCCGACTTGTGCAACGGAATGGGTTTATCGTTCAAAACATGCACCGATGCATAACCGGCCGTATCGGGTCTCTCTTTGTACGTAAAGTAAACATGGTCGTACAAGTTGCCTTTGTCAATGTCTAGTTTTACCTTCTTATTTCCGAAGTTATTGTCGGCATTGTATTTAAAAATTTTATCATACGTGCGTTCTTCTTTCGGTATGGCTTGCTTCTTTCCCTGTACCGCAAACTTCACCTTTGTGGTGTTGCCAAAATAATCGGACAAGACGTAAGTAACATCGTACGGACGCTCTTCGTCTATTGTTACCCATCCTTGTCTTTTTGCTTTCAGAAAACGAAGTTTGTTTCCATTCTCCACATAACTTTTGGTTACGAAAGAGCGATTTGTGCGCCAAAGGTCGTAATCGATCCATGCATTCAGATAGCGGGTTTCGTCGAAGCGATAGCGGTCTATATTACTTTTGAATACCGTGTCTTTGTCTACAACCAGTGCGATTGTTTTTACTCCGAATATATTCGAAACACCATCCATATAGTCGTTGGCTTTCACCCCAAAGGCAATCTCTCCCCAAGCATTAATAGGACCTTTGATATGGGGTGCACCTTTTCCTTTTTGCGGTATTACGTATGGGAATTCCTTTTGTGTAGGGAGTCCGTTTACAACGCCTTCATCTTCTTTTGCGTATACAACGACCGACTTTAGTTTGGGTTTGGTTGTGTCCTTAAACACTGCCGGCAAATAAGCCAAAGGATCTAAGGGTTCTTCCGTTTTGGTATTGCGAATCTCAAAGTGCAAGTGTGGCCCTCCCGAACTTCCCGAGTTTCCGGCACGGGCAATCTCTTCGCCCTTTTTCACCTTTATCTCATTTGGTTTCAAGGTAAGGTCTACAGAGAATGTCTCTTTCTTATACTGATGATCTGATACATACTCTGAGATGGTTTTGTTGAAACGATCCAAGTGTCCGTATACCGACGTAGTACCGTTGGGATGTGTGAGATAAATGGCCAGTCCGTAGCCCCATGGACTTACCGATACGCGCGACACGTATCCGTCCATTACGGCAAATACTGGTTTGCCCACTACCCCTTGTGTCTTAAAGTCGATACCCGAATGAAAATGATTTGCCCTCAACTCACCATAATTACCACTCAACAAAGCCGGAATATTCAACGGCATTTGATAATCTTGTTTTTGACCTTTAACGGCTCCGGTAGCCATTGCAAGGACAAAAACAGCGTATTTTAAATTCATAAAGTAATCTCTTCTATTGCGTTTCTTACAAATATATCGAAAAACGGGCAATTATTGGCAAGTGATCGCTAAAGCCGCCTTCATATTTGTATCCGTGATACGTGCGAAAGGGTCTTTTCCCTCCGTGTGTGTCATCTCTCGTAAGTAAAAACGGAAAAGAAAGTACCTCACCTTTGCCTCTTTTTGCCCGCAATGAGTTTTCGGTGCTCAGTAGATTTCCCGTTACAATGATCTGATCCAATTGTGCCCATTCTCCTTGAAACTTATGTGATCCTTCGTTGTGTTGGTGGGGATTCTTTACGGCAAATAAATTATACAATACTTGTGGAGAGAATGGAGGCTCCGGTATTTGAGCCTGAAGGATGCTGGTCATGGACTTATCGGAAGGGGAGTCGTTGAAGTCGCCCATTATAATACATTGAGGATTTGCTCGTATCGAACAGATTGAATCCACTTTGGTACGCAACAAAGATGCCACATCGCACCGAAGCACTTCTGTCTGCTTTTGCCCTGCAGATCGGGAAGGAAAGTGGGCAACGAACACGTCCAGCGTATCGCCCGATAGCAGCTCCCCGGATACATGCAGCAGATTACGCGTGGTCCGCTTCATTTTCACCGAAAACCGTACTACATACTCTTGATGGGAAATGTACTTAAATAGATCGCGCCGATAAATAAGCGCGCAGTTGATTCCTCGCACGTCATTCCCCTCAGCCGTAACGGATTGATAGAACTCACTTCGCAGCGGTGTATTTCGAAGTAAGTCGGAAAGGACGGTGTTGTTTTCTACTTCACACATTCCGATCAATGCGGGAGTATCCCATTCTCCGGCAGCAGCAATAACTTTGGCTATTTGATTGAGTTTGTTTTTATAGCGTTCGTATTTCCAGCCTCGCAAACCTCGCGGTGCAAACTCTTCGTCGGCATGCAACGAATCGTCACGACAATCAAATAGATTCTCCACATTGTAAAACATGACATCAAAAGGTAACGATTTGCGTTCTTGGGCTATCACCGGCACTACTCCGGCTATGAGGATAAGGTAGAAGAAGATGCTTCTTTTTAGAAGTTGTGTGTGTTTTATCATCCAAAGCGTATTTGATTATAAGTCAACAGTACGAATAAAAGAAAAGGACACCACCATTGCGGTGATATCCTCTCTTTTTATCTAATCCATGCTGCGGCGTTGAATTAAAGATCTATTCATCAATGCAAATTAATGAAATTACCTCAACCGAAACACGGCTATTTGATTGGATTCTATTCTTGTTTTGCAGGAATGTTTTTCAACAATTCTACCATGAAATCCCACCATAGTTTTACAGATTCGATCTCTAGTCTTTCGTTTGGAGAGTGTACGTCTCTCATTGTAGGACCAATTGAAACCATATCTAAATGAGGATACTTTTGAAGGAAAAGACCACACTCTAGACCAGCGTGAATTGCTTTGATCTGAGCATCTTTGTGATACAGTTCTTTGTAAGAGTCTTGAGCTACTTTCAAGATCAAAGAATCAGTATTTGGTTTCCAGCCAGGGTATCCGTCACCATGTTTTGTTTCAGCGCCTGCAAGTTGGAATGTAGCAGCTACCATGTTTGCTACGTCGTCTTTACTCGACTCTGTTGAGCTACGCTGACTTGTACCAACAACAATTGTATTGTCTGCTTTCATTTTCACCGAAGCCAAGTTTGTAGAAGTCTCTACCAAACCAGGAATAGCGTGACTCATCGCAATAACACCGTGCGGACAAGCGTACAACGAATTGATTAGGTTGTAAGAAGTTTTGCGGTCGATGCAATGAGCAGGACGCTCAACCGACTCCATTGTAAGACGTACATTCGGATCTACCGCTTTAAGTTCGCCTTCTACATCTGCAGCCAATTGGTTCAACATGATGCGAGCAGTTTCCTTTTCAGAAGCAGGAACACCTACCACGGCACGAGCTTCGCGCGCAATTGCATTACGCAAGTTACCTCCGTCAATTTCGCAAAGTACGATATCAAATTTCTTCTTCAATTCGTACAAATAGCGAGTAAGGATTTTGTTTGCATTACCCAAACCTTTATCGATTTCACTACCAGAGTGACCACCGTTAAGTCCTTTTACATCTACACGGAAGTAGAAATAACCTTCCGGAGACATTGCCGGCTGATACGTAAAGAATGCTTGTGTGTCTTTACCACCTGCACAACCGATATAGATTTCGCCTTCGTCTTCTGTATCCAAGTTCAATAGAATCTCTCCTGTAAGGAAACCAGACTCCAAAGCAAAAGCTCCGCTCAAACCTGTTTCTTCGTCTACAGTAAACAAACATTCGATTTTACCATGCTCTAGATCGTCTGAAGCAAGAACAGCAAGTTCTGCCGCAACACCGATACCGTTGTCTGCACCAAGCGTTGTACCTTCTGCTTTCACCCAACCGTTTTCGATACGCGTACGGATAGGATCGTTATCGAAGTCGTGCTCTGTATCGTTGTTCTTTTCACACACCATATCTACGTGCGATTGAAGAATTACTGTAGGAAGCGCTTCGTAACCCGGAGTTGCAGGTTTTGTAATTACAACGTTTCCGGCTTTATCTTTCTTAAACTCTAGATTGCGTTCTTTGGCAAAGTTTTCTAAGTAAGCAATGATTTTCTCCTCTTTCTTAGAAGGGCGAGGTATTTGAGTGATCTCGTCGAAATATTTCCAAACGATAGTTGGTTGCAGATCTTTTATTGTCATATTCGTAAGTATTATTGTAAATAACTGTTGTTACTACGTGATTAATAATTCTTGATATGACAAAAATAATGATTGAGTTGAAAAAAAAAAGAATAATTTGAGGAATTGATGTCGAATATTTATGTAAACTCTTATATTTGCGGTCATAATTGGACGAAATATGCTTTTAAATTTACTTTTAACACTAGTTGTAGTCGTTGTTGCGGTACTCTTACTTGGTATTCGCGTCTTTTTTACTAAAAACGGAAAGTTCCCAGAAACTCATGTTGGCAAAAGTAAAGAATTAGGTAAAAAAGGTATCTCGTGTATCAAAACACAAGACCTCCAAGAGCGTAAAAGGTCTAAATTAGATCTTCAGTAAAAGGTGTGATAGAATAATATAGTGATTTTACAAATTTCAACTTTATGAAAAACATTAACTACGTTATTAGTGGTGTACTTGCTGTGGCTGTTATTGTACTATTTGTGTTACAATTTTCAGACAAAAAGAATAGCGATTCAGCTCCGTCTTTCTCTGTTGCTGACTCGTCTTCGGCATTGTTGCCAGTAGCATACGTAAATGTAGACTCGCTTTTGCTTAACTACAATTATGCAAAAGACATGACAGAAGCGATCTTGAGAAAACAAGAAAACTCAAGAGCGAGCGTAATGCAAAAAGCACGTCAGCTTGAAACTGAAGTGCAAGAGTATCAACGCAAAGTAGAGAACAATGCTTTTCTTACAAGAGAACGTGCAGAGCAAGAGCAAACTCGTTTGATGAAGAAACAGCAAGAACTTCAGGAGTTGGACGCAAGACTTGCTCAGGAAGTAATGGCTGAGCGCCAAAAAATCGACGAACAACTTCACAAGAACATTGTAGATCTTCTTGAAGTTTACAACAAATCGAAAGGTTATCAAATCATCTTCACCAACACAATGGGTGATAACATTTTGCTAGCTAACCCTAAGTATGACATCACTACTCAAGTGACTGAATTCTTAAACAAAAACTATAACCCATCTACTTCAGACAAGTAATCGGGATATACAATGATACACAAAAAAGGTTGCCTCTTTTACAGAAGCAACCTTTTTTTGTATCCTTATCGACCCCAAATGGTCGCATGCATTATTTTTGGGCAGAAGCAGAACCACCTCTAAAAGCGGCAAACATCTGCAAAAGCGCCGAAATAAAAAGAAACACCATCCAATCGTTTCCCGGTTTAAACATCATACCCGATGCAACCAACAAAAACAAAGAAGCAATCACATTCATTCGGTGCAAACGTTTTTGCTTAAAGTCATCACCCTTATGCGGTGTAGTAAGAAAGCTTACCGCTACACCCGCAGCACCTACAGCAAAAACATAAGGTGCAACTTCCCATTTCACAAAATGCAAAACAGAGCCTCCAAGCACCAAGATGGAAGCTATATAATAAATCCAATTTCTTACCTTCATTTATATCTTTTCGTTATTTAGCTTACTTATCGATGATGATGTAGAGATCCTCATCCGGACACTTCATCATGTATTCTTCACGGGCAAACTTTTCCAAACCGTCTTTATCTGTTTGTAAATGCTCCAACTTTTGCTTGTTCACCTCAATTTCCGCATTGTAATGATTAATCTCCTTTTCGAGACTGCGAATCTTCTCATTATAGGTGTATCGGATATACAAGTTACTATCTCCGAGTATAAGTGTGTATACCACAAAAAAGCCTACAACCAGATAGTATTTATTTATACCGCTGATATACTTGTTATAAAACTCTTTAATTCTTTTCATCGCAGATTCTTTTATCGAACGAAAATAATCAATAATATTTAGAGTGAGCTCTTACTTAACCTGATCTTTAGAATTGAGTTTCATCATGTAGCCTCCCTTCATTCTCTTTGTGTAGATCAGATTTTCAAAGCTTGCATAATTATCTCGTCTCACCCCGTCAACACAGACAGATCGCACGACCACACTTCTCAACTCCAGTCACTCCGGCGAATCTCGTATGCCGCCCCACCCTCGAAAACACACACCCTC
>CAMTPD010000003.1 GCA_947074265.1 uncultured Porphyromonadaceae bacterium | reverse complement strand
AATGCCGGGTCTTTCGAGATCTGGTTCAACTATTGCTACAGGGATCCTTTTGGGCGACAAAAAAGAAAGCGTTGCCAAGTTCTCATTTTTGATGGTAATCCCTCCTATTTTAGGAGAAGCCTTACTTGATTTAATGAAAGGAGGATTCTCTCTTGAGCAATCTGTAATCTCTTTAACAGCTCTACTTACCGGCTTCTTTGCCGCATTTATAACAGTTGCATTAGCTTGTACGTGGATGATTAACATCGTAAAGAAAGGTAAACTGATCGACTTTGCATATTATTGTGTAGTAGCCGGATTACTTTCAATAATATTCTCAATTGTTTGAACAACTCAATAGTTAGAATGAACTTTATAGAAGGAGAAGTGCTCTATTTCAACAAGCCTCTTCATTGGACTTCATTTAATATGGTGTCTAAGATTAGGTATAAATTATCTAGAAAACTTAAGATTAAGAAAATAAAAGTAGGACATGCCGGTACATTAGACCCGCTTGCGACAGGCGTATTAATTATCTGTACCGGGAAAGCAACGAAGCGAATTGAGGAGTTTCAATATCAAACAAAAGAATACGTAGCCACCATAAAGCTTGGTGAAACTACCCCTTCTTTTGATCTTGAAACAGAGGTGGATGGAACGTTTCCTACAGAACACATATCCAAAGACCTTGTTGAACAAGTTCTAAACAACTTTGTTGGAACAATAGAACAAGTTCCACCTGTTTATTCTGCTTGCAAAGTAAACGGAGAAAGAGCTTACGATCTTGCCCGAAGCGGACAAGAAGTAGAACTTAAAGCCAAAACCCTTGTAATAGATGAAATAGAATTACTTGACTACTCTATGCCGGTCATTAAGATCAGAGTTGTATGTAGTAAAGGAACATACATTAGAGCATTGGCAAGAGACATTGGCTTGACTTTGAATTCGGGAGGACACTTGATCGGATTGGAACGAACCAGAATTGGTGACGTTACACTCGATATGTGCATGAGTCCTGAAGATATCGACACTTTTCTAAATAATATTGAGTCAGAAGAAAATAAATAAAAACCTCAATCGTTATGAAGCTTTCAAAATTTAAATTTGCTCTACCTACAGAGCTTATTGCCCTTCATCCTGAGAAAAACAGAGATGAATCGCGTTTGATGGTGTTGCACCGCAATACAGGTGAAATCGAACATAAAGTATTCAAAGATATCCTTGACTACTTTGGTGAAGATGATGTGTTTATTTTTAATGACACACGTGTATTTCCTGCTCGCTTGTATGGAAATAAAGAAAAAACAGGTGCAAAGATCGAAGTTTTTCTTCTTCGCGAACTAAATCAAGAACTACGCCTTTGGGACCTTTTAGTTTACCCGGCTCGTAAAATTCGTATCTGCAACAAACTTTACTTTGGTGAAGACGATTCATTAGTAGCAGAAGTTATCGACAACACAACATCTCGTGGTCGTACACTTCGTTTCCTTTTCGACGGAAGCCACGAAGAATTCAAAGAAACACTATATGCATTGGGCGAAACTCCACTGCCAAAATACATTGACAGACCGGTAGAAGAAGACGATGAGCACAGATATCAAAACATCTTTGCAAAGAACGAAGGTGCAGTTGTAGCTCCGGCTGCGGCTCTACACTTTAGCCGTGAATTGATGAAGCGTCTAGAGATCAGAGACTGTCGCTTTGCCTACCTTACTTTGCACTCAGGCTTGGGTAACTTACGCGAAATCGACGTAGAAGACCTAACCAAAAATAAGATGGATTCTGAGCAAATGACCATCAAAGGTGAAACGGTTGACATCGTAAACAAAGCAAAAGACAGCAACAAAAAGATTTGTGCGGTTGGAACCTCTGTAATGCGTGCAGTTGAAACAGCTGTAAGTACAGACGGACACTTGAAAGAGTACGACGGTTGGACGAACAAGTTCATCTTCCCTCCATACGAATTTAGTGTTGCAAACACCATGGTTACCAATTTCCACATGCCACTTCCAACAATGTTGATGATGACTGCATCGTTTGGCGGATACGACCACGTGATGAATGCATACGAAGTAGCCGTGAAAGAAGGATACCGTTTCGGTGCATACGGAGACGCAATGCTAATTGTAGACTAACAAGTTTATGCAACACACAGTCTATTTAAGTTTGGGAACAAATATCGGAGATAGACAAAGAAATATCATGCAAGCCGTAAGCTTGCTTCAAGAAAGGGTGGGCACTGTTGCCACCCTTTCTTCTTTTCTAGAAACCGAGCCATGGGGATTTGAATCGCCCAACCCATTCATCAACATAGCGCTAGCTATCGAGACTACGCTCACTCCGGGAGAACTACTCGATGCAACTCAAGCCATAGAGAAAGACTTGGGTAGAATTGCAAAGTCAACAAATTGTACGTATTCAGATCGAATCATCGACATCGACATCTTGCTTTACGATGATCTGATTCTTTCACAAGAAAACCTCAAGATACCGCATCCGTTGATGCAAGATCGCTTGTTTGTGCTCACTCCGCTAGCAGAGATTGCGCCTGAGTTAATACACCCGACGCTAAAAACAACTATTAAGAATCTGGAAACCAGATTAAATGATAATTTAAACAATACATTTGCCTAGAACAGAAAAAATGTTCTACCTTTGTATCAATTAAAGATGTGGATAGATTTGTATGCTTGCAACCACGGAAAAAAATGCTAAATTTTATTTTTTCTCCCCATTGCATCCCACACACTTCTTTCCCCGTCAATTCATTTGACAATTGATTAAACCTATACTTATGAGTTATTTATTTACCTCCGAATCGGTGTCTGAAGGGCACCCCGATAAAGTAGCCGATCAAATCTCGGATGCTTTGCTTGACGAATTTCTTGCCTACGACAAGAGTTCTAAAGTTGCTTGCGAAACCCTTGTTACAACCGGACAGGTTGTCTTGGCTGGAGAAGTTAAATCTTCTGCTTACGTTGATGTTCCTGAAATTGCACGTACAGTAATCGAACGCATTGGCTATACAAAAAGCGAATACCAGTTTGAGGCAAAATCGTGTGGTGTATTCTCGGCAATCCACGAGCAGTCGGGCGATATCAACCGCGGTGTTGAGCGCGAAGATCCATACGAACAAGGTGCCGGCGACCAAGGTATGATGTTTGGTTACGCAACAAACGAAACCGACAACTACATGCCATTGGCACTAGACCTTTCGCATGCATTGCTACTTGAGCTTGCCAACATCAGAAAGAACGAGCTAGAGCTTATGCCTTACCTTCGTCCTGATGCAAAATCGCAAGTAACAGTTGAGTACGATGACAACGGTACACCACTTCGTATCGATACAATCGTAATCTCTACACAACACGACGAATTTGAGAAACCTGCAAAAGTAAGCCCGGAAGAGCAAGCTAAAGCAGACAAAGCAATGCAAGATCAGATCAGAAAAGACATGATCGAAATCTTGATTCCACGTGTTAAGGCTAAATATCCTCAATACCAAGCATTGTTCAACGATCAAATCATCTACCACGTAAACCCAACCGGCAAATTCGTTATCGGTGGTCCTCACGGAGATACAGGTCTTACAGGTCGTAAGATCATCGTAGACACATACGGAGGAAAAGGTGCACACGGTGGTGGTGCTTTCTCGGGCAAAGACCCATCGAAAGTAGACCGTTCGGCAGCATACGCTTCACGTCACATTGCTAAAAACCTTGTTGCAGCAGGTGTTGCAGACGAAGTACTTGTACAAGTTGCTTATGCAATTGGTGTAGCTCGTCCTATGAACATCTTTGTAAATACATACGGTCGTAGCAACGTGAAAATGACAGACGGAGAAATCGCTAAGCTTGTTGGTGAAATCTTCGACATGCGTCCTAAAGCAATCGAAGAAAGATTGAAGCTAAGAAATCCAATCTATCTAGAAACAGCAGCTTATGGTCACATGGGCCGTCAACCTGAAACTGTAACAAAAGTATTCACATCTCGTTATTCAAACGAGCCTACTGTTTGTGAGGTTGAACTATTTACATGGGAAAAACTAGACTATGTAGATCAGGTTAAGAAAGCGTTCGGATTATAAGAACAACCCATTCAATCTATAACATCAAAGGAGCATTCACAATGAATGCTCCTTTTTTTATGCAAAAAGGGCGAAGAAACAACATTGCTTCCTCGCCCCTTATATCGTGAGACTTACTCGTCTTTTGATTAGAAGTTATAAATCACAGTAGCAGCAACACGGTTATTACCAACGTTTGTGATATCTTTCACTTTACCGGTTTCAAGATCATTCTTACCATAGCCGGCATTTGTATACGAATACTCTACACCCATTCTGAAGTTAGAGATATTAGCAGCAAAATACAAGCTACCTGAGCAAAGCTGATCAATGTTTGTACCCGAGCCATATACATCTTTCGAGTTCAACAACGGCTTGTTGGTTCCAAGGTTTTTAGAATAACCCAAGAAAGTACCCACTTGATACTTTTTACCCCAAACGATATTCAACCAAGATGTAGAGTTATTAAAGTTTACATACTTAGCCTCTCCGTTTTCGGAAGAAATCGAAGTTACGCCATAACCACCAAGCATACACATATCGCTCAAGTTCTGACCGTAAACCGTTTTAGCAGCAACAGCCCAGTCTCCTTTTTTGAAGCGACCATATACATTAAACGATGCAGACGAATTATACTCCGATACTTTGTATACCTTGTCACCTACAGTAGCTTCGGTACGCGGGCGAATACGTTTAAACTCGGCACCACCACCTACGGTCCACTCTTTGTATTTATACTCTACGCCACCATAAAGTTCGGGTAGCACATTATTCTTTTGATACTCTTTCAACTTACCATCAGGGCCCGATGATGCAAATTGCATCTGATACAACGCAGCACCGATAAATCGCACATTATCGAGCGTATAGTTGTATTGTACTTGCGGACTTCTGTTGAACGGCTGAAAAGGAGCACCTGTAGAAAGATTAATCATTTCAGGAAAAACACTCCACATCGGATGCCATGTTTGCCCTACAATCAACGCACTCTTTGTCCAATCGAAACGAACGAAAGCTTGGCGCAAACGCACATTACCAAAACCTTTCGGTGTCTTTGCCGTATACCCTGCAAAATCGGCTTCCACCTTTGCAGATGTTTTAGCCTTTAAAAAGTCAGGACCCTTTACATCAAGACCCAAACGAGTAGAGATAGCGAAGATACCGGCATCGGGTACAGCATTCAAATCTTTACCATCCGCATCGTAACTCGGACCCATCGGATAAAGCGAAAAGATACCTTCGATCGATTCTACATTCTTTCGCGAGTTGTAAAACCCGTCGACACGGACAAAGCCGTAAAAATCCAATTCAAACTTTTTCTTCTTCTGCGCAACCGCAGGCCATGCGATCATGGCAATCAACATCAATGATAAAATCTTTCTAGTCATAAATAATTATATGTTACATCAAGCCGTTGAGCATTCCGTGGAAATACATCGGTTTGAGAACATACTTTTTAAGCAACCAGTGCACCCATTGTTCATGAGCGCCGTCGATCAAAGGAAGCGTTGGCATTGGCTTCTTGTCGTAGTCAAATTCGCACATCAATACTTTGCCATACTCCGTAATAATAGGACAAGCGGTGTATCCATTATAAAGAGCATCGGGAGCACGGTTCTCCATCAAGGCAACCAAATTGTTTACTGCAATCGGAACTTGCATTCGGATTGCGGCAGAAGTCTTACTGGTAGGCAAACCTGCCACATCTCCCAGCGAAACAATGTTTGGATATCGTTTGTGAACCATCGTATTTTTATCTACCATGACCCAGCTTCCCGATTGCAAACTTCCTTCTGTCCAACCCAATTCGGCTTCCTTCACAAAGTCGGGCGCACTCATTGGCGGCGTAAAATGCAAAAAATCATAATCAACAATAACCGGCGTCGTTTCTTTCTTTTTCACTTTAGTCACTAAGCCTGTTTTCTCATCGGTTTCATCCACTTCCAGCGTCACAGCCTTTTCAAAGAATACTTTCTTCGAAGCCGTATCTACCCCGGTAAGTCGGTGTTGAGGGCAAATATTCAAATCCCTTTCCTTAAATATCTCTTCGAGTCGCCCTGCATAATAAGGCGTATCAAACAGATCTTTACTGGCGTTGTAATACGTAACAGAAATCTTGTCACGCGTTTTATTTCGCCTGCAATAATCATCGGTAAGCATTGCAATCTTCTTAGGAGCTCCCCCGCATTTCAGTTTTGTAAATGTATTGGTAAATACACCTGCTCCACCTTTTTGCGAAAACTCCTGCAATGCTTTCCACGTGTTCTGCGCACCCTGATAATCATACATACAGTGTGCATTTCCCACGCCCAGAGTTGATCTGCTTACTCCCTCTACCTGGTCAAAATTCATTTGCAAACCAGGTGTCAGCACTAAGAAATCATATACATACGTATTTCCATCCGATGCTTTTACTTTAGAGGTTACCGGATCTATCGCAACTACTTTCTCCTTTATCCATTTTACCCCCGAAGGGATGCAGGCAGACTGAGGTTTCTTTACCTCGTCGGGCGAATAAATACCACCGGCAATCATGGTGAAGCCAGGCTGATAAAATTGTTCGCCACTAGGATCAATCAGTGTTATATCCGGTGTTTCTAAAATAGAGCACAAACGAGCAGCCATACTCAAGCCTGCCGCGCCGCCTCCAATAATTAACACACGTGCTTTCGCACTTGAAGTGGTCGCATAGGCCTTATAACTGCCCCAGCAGCCTGCCACGCCCAAGGTTGCGAGCAGCTGCAAAAAATGTCTTCTATTCATGGTATTTTAAAGCTAACAATAACGAGAACAAAGATAAAGAAAAATGCAGAGACGGTTTGTCTCTTAGGAATTTATTATTTCCTTTGCTAGTATATTAAATGCATTTAGTAACGATTCGAAACTAAATAAGTTTATATAAAGACAAATTGATTTGTAACAAATTCGATATACAATCGCCATGAAAACAAAAAAAATTCTTCTTCCCGAAAGTGAGATACCACACGCATGGTACAACATCGTAGCCGACATGCAGAATAAACCAATGGATATCCTGAATCCGGCCACCAAACAACCGCTTAGTGTAGACGAGCTTTCGCAGCTTTTTGCACGTGAAGTAGCCAAACAAGAATTGAATACAACCGACAAATGGATTGAGATCCCGGAAGAAGTTCGAGACCTGTATAAAGTATGGCGTCCTACACCATTGGTAAGAGCCTATGGATTGGAAAAAGCACTTGATACACCCGCACACATTTATTTCAAGAATGAAAGCGTAAGCCCCATCGGCTCACACAAACTAAACTCTGCACTGGCTCAAGCCTACTACTGCAAACAAGAAGGGGTAACCAACATCACCACCGAAACCGGAGCCGGGCAATGGGGAGCCGCTTTGTCGTATGCCGCAAAAGCATTCGACCTCAACCTGGCCGTATATATGGTAAAGGTGAGTTACCATCAAAAGCCATACCGTCGCTCCATCATGCAAACCTTCGGTGCCGAAGTAGTAGCATCGCCAAGTATGTCTACCAAAGCCGGTAAGAAGATCATTACCGAAAATCCAAACTACCAAGGCAGCTTGGGCACGGCAATCTCGGAAGCAATCGAATTGGCAATGCAGACTCCTAATTGCAAATACACATTGGGAAGTGTGCTCAATCACGTGATGTTGCACCAAACCGTTATTGGTCTTGAAGCAGAGAAACAGATGGAAATGGCGGGCGAATACCCGGATGTGGTAATCGGATGTTTTGGCGGCGGATCAAACTTTGCCGGAATCTCGTTCCCATTCTTACGTCACAACCTAACCGAAGGTAAGACTACACGTGTAATTGCAGCCGAACCGGCATCATGTCCTAAACTTACACGCGGTGTGTTCCGCTACGACTTTGGCGACGAAGCCGGTTATACTCCACTTCTTCCAATGTTTACATTGGGACACAACTTTGCTCCGGCAAATATTCACGCAGGCGGACTTCGCTACCACGGTGCAGGAGCTATCGTGAGTCAGTTGAAGAAAGACAACCTGATGGATGCCGTAGCGATCAAGCAACTCGAGTCGTTCGAAGCAGCAACCCTGTTTGCACAAGCAGAAGGAATCATTCCTGCTCCGGAGTCAGCACACGCAATTGCTGCCGCTATCAAGGAAGCAAAAGAAGCAAAAGAAGCAGGCGAAAAACGTGTCATCCTGTTCAACCTTTCAGGACACGGGCTTATCGACATGGCCGCCTACGACCAGTTCTTTGCCGGCGACTTGGTAAACCACGAACTCTCGCAAGAAGAAATTCAAATGAACATCGACAAGATCGAAAAACAAGGTCTGTAAAACAAAAAAACGACGTTATTCACACGTTGTTAATAACCTTGTTGATACAAAACCCTCCTTCCGGTATACTGCTTTTTATCAAAGCCTTATCCGGAAGGAGGGTTTCTTTATACCTGTCAATAACTACTCTATTTTCTTCATCAAGTAGTCAAACCTTTCGTCTTTCTTCTTCTCGATCGTATAATACGTTATATCACGATTCTGAGGATTTGTCATACCCATCTCCATAAAAACCTTTTTAAAATCAGGAGCGAATTCATTGATGTTTTTTTCATTACCCTTGGTATAAAACAAGAGGGTATTGTACCGATTGTACACACTCTGCCGCTCAATGGCATTAAGTAAATTACGAGCATCTACCATAGAAGGATTAAATGGAATCATGATTGCATACGTTATATCCGAATGCCATACCGTATCGATACGCGGATCAACTACACGCATCTGGTTATCGAATCGTTCATACTCACTTTTATGGTAAAAGTACATCTGTGCCGTTGGAGGAGGAAAGTCAGTCATAACTGTTTTCTTAGATCGAAAAGGGAACTTAATGCTTGTAGAGCACTTTATCGAAACAGAAAGAAACACTATAAATAATAACGCAACAATAACAATGTATTTTAGTATCTTCATAATAGTAGTGGATTGATCAGTTATTTAGATTCGCCGGTGGTATTGATCATCGGAGCAGCCGGTTCGTCCGAGCAAAGAACCACGAGGAGATTGCTCACCATGGCTGCCTTTTTATCGTTGTCGAGCTCTACCACTCCTTTTTCTTTCAATTGATGCAACGCCATGTCTACCATCGAGACTGCCCCTTCAACAATCTTTTCGCGTGCCGCGATGATGGCTTCGGCTTGCTGACGACGTAGCATCACCGCCGCAATTTCGGGCGCGTATGCCAGGTAATTGATGCGGGCTTCAATGGCTTCGATCCCCGCGATGTCGAGGCGTTCGTTGATTTCCTTTTCGAGCTCGCTGTTTACCTCTTCTCCTCCGTCGCGCAAGGTAGTTTCGTGTTTCTGGTTATCGAGCAAGTCGTAAGCATACCTTCCCGCCACACTGCGCAAGGCAGCATCGCTTTGTATCGACACAAACTGTTCGTAGGCAGTCATGCGATTTTGCGCCGAAAGTGCGGGTGCTCCGGGAGCCATAAACGAAGAGCTATCAATCTCAAACATGCATTTGTACGTATCGCGCAAGCGCCACACGATTACCAAACCTATCATAATCGGGTTACCGTTCTTATCATTTACTTTGATAGGCGGAATGTCGAGGTTGCGCGCACGCATCGTGAGTTTTGTTTTCGTGTAGAAAGGATTGAGCCAAAAGAAGCCGTTGCGGCGCAGCGTCCCCCTGTATTTCCCGAAGAAAAGCAATACCCTGAGGTTGTTTGGCTCGATGAGTACAAATCCGGGCAACGTGAAGATGGCAACTACCGCACACACAACACCCGGAAGATGCATTGCTCGAATAAAGAAAAACGGTGATAAGCCTAGCAAAACAAAAAACATCCCCAACATGACAAAGCCGGAGATAACAGTTCCTCGAAACTCAAATTCTTTCGTTTCATTCATAATAGTCTGATTTATAAGGATAGATACAATGCGCTAAATATAGGAAGATCTTTAAATCTAACCCATTTATTCGCATAAAATTGTACCGAAAAAACCGTTTTCAACACACAACGACCTTGTGCAATCGATTCCTTCTCGGTTTTCATCAACGGCTTGTTGATAACTTCAACTCCGCAACACCGGATCTCCCAACACATTGTTGGCAATCAGAAAGATAATTGAAAATAAGCGGCTTTTTCGTTGCATTCTCGCCTGTTAATAACTTATATTTGCGCTCGACTTAGCAACCGCTAAACCTTGCGCCCCGGGGCACAAAGACGAAACCCCATGGGGTACAATCTTTGCGGGCCCAGGCACAAAGATGGAACCGCAGGGGCGCAAAGCTTAGTTACGATAAAGAGCAACCTTAAAGAATCAATAAATACCAATAAACACACACATATGTCTATCCTCTACAAAATGAGTACACTTCCTCCCAGAAGTGGCGATAATCTGAAATATCTATATCCTGTTCCGGTAATTAGAGGCACAAAAACGCTCGACGACTGGGCAGAAGAAGCTACCATGTCGGGAACGTTGTCTCCGGCCGACGTGGCTGCGGCGATGAAAAGCCTCGAAGCTTTTGTGATCAAGTCGCTACGGGGCGGTTATCAGGTCACGCTCGACGGACTCGGAACCCTTTCGGTTACACTTGCCTCGCGTAAAGTAATCGACGAAAAAGAGATACGCTCGCATTCGATCGATGTAAAGACCGTAAACTTTCGTTGCAGTAAAGCACTCGTGACCAACCTAAAAGGAGCTACCATCGAGCGCGCTTCGCTACCGAAGCAAAGCGACGATACGTTTGAGCAACGCAAACAACGCATGCTCCACTATCTTGCCTCCAATCCCGTTATAAACCGAAACATCTACCGCTCCATCAATGGTTGCAGCGACTATACGTGGCGCGAAGATCGCCGTATTTACTTGCTCGAAAACCTTTTGCTTTGTCAGGGGAAATCGCCGCTCAACTATTACGTTTTAGAGGCCGGGCACAAAGCGCCCCAAACGACGGGTGTCGTCAATGACTGATTTCTGGCGAAAAATGAATGAATTGGGTACAAATAAAACAACGATTCCAAGGATTCAAGACAGTTTCTCAGTAACTTTGTATCCTACGAAACCGAGATCGGTTTCTTTGAAACAGAACAAATAAGTATAATTGATATAAACATGGAAACAGTTGTAAGCGGAATCCGCTCGACAGGAAGATTACACCTGGGCAACTACTACGGAGCCCTTCGTAACTTCATCAAAATGCAAGATGAGAATAACTGCTACTTTTTCATCGCCGACTATCACTCACTAACTACGCACCCCGATCCTGCTCTCTTGCACGCAAACGTGAAAGATGTTTTGACAGAGTATCTTGCTGCCGGGTTAGACCCAGAAAAGTCTACTATTTATGTGCAAAGTGATGTTCCTGAAGTAACAGAACTTTATTTGCTTCTCAATATGCACGCTTACATGGGTGAGCTTGCAAAAACTTCTTCTTTCAAAGAAAAAGCGCGCAAACAACCTGAAAACGTAAACGCAGGTTTGCTTACTTATCCTACGCTTATGGCGGCAGATATTTTGATGCACAAAGCATTGAAAGTGCCTGTAGGGAAAGATCAGGAACAACACCTTGAGATGACGCGTAAGTTTGCTCGTCGCTTCAACAATTTCTACAACGTAGAACTGTTCCCTGAACCAACAGCATACAACTTCGGTGAAAACTTGATCAAGATACCGGGACTTGATGGTAGCGGTAAAATGGGTAAATCGGAAGGAAACTGTGTATACTTGTCTGACGATGCAAAGACAATCGAAAAGAAAGTAAAGCGTGCACTGACCGACCAAGGTCCACAAGAGATGAACTCGGTAAAACCGGACTATATCGAAAACTTGTTTACCATTCTTCGCGTTGTTTCTACACAAGAAGTAGTAGACTTCTACGAACAAAAATGGAATGCATGCGAGATCCGTTACGGAGACTTGAAGAAACAACTTGCAGCCGATATTATCGCGGCAACAAGTCCTATTCGTGAACGCATCCTTGAAATCCAAAACGACGAAGAATACCTTCACAGAGTTGCGAAGTTGGGTGCAGAGAAAGCACGTGAAAGCGCAGCGAAAACCCTTCGCGAAGTTCGCGAGATCATGGGCTTCAAAACGTTCTAATCAGATTACGGTAACGTATCTACAAAATAAAACCTCTTTTATCTCCGAGTGTCATACTCGGTTGATAAAAGAGGTTTCTTTGTTTGATCTATTTGGTTACACTTTGAATCCAAACAGTGATATCTTGCAATACTTGCGGTGAAATCGTTGTTTCTATTTCTCCATACTCGGTAGGAAGGCCTGTTTTACTCGGCTGGAACATGTGGTTGAGTTGGGGATATTTCTTTGTCGTGGCCTTGTTGGCAGTTGCTGTTGCTATGCCTGTGAGGTTCTGATCGGCGTCTACTTGCATGTCGTTGGTCCCGTTGATTGCAAACAGCGGACACGCTAGTTGCGCCAAATCACCGGCAGGATCGTAAGCCAATATTGAGACGATCTCAGGCGAAGCACATTGCTCCAATGTTTTTCTAAAGGCTTCTCTCATCTGATCATTTCCTTTGAAAAGTGTCGGTATCAACTGATCGATGTATTTATCGGGGTTTTGCTGCACGGCATTCATACCTTCTTTTGCTATCAATTCATTGATTTGAGCAATCATTGCCTCATTTTGTTGTGCCGCGGCATCGGGCAAGCCCAATTTCTTACTCAGCACTTCACGTTGCTTTTTCAAGGCAGCATCGCCTTTTACGCCCATGCCTGCCATGGATACAATATACGAGACATTGCCTTTATTTCTGCCTGATGCTTCGATGAAAGCGATGGAACTGCCCAAGCTATGTCCGATTAATCCGATTTTTTTAGGGTTTACTTCTTTTCTCGTTTTCAAATATTGTATTGCAGCATCTGCATCGTTTGCAAAATCAGTTACCCCGGCTTTGTGGTACACTCCTTGCGACTTCCCCGTTCCGCGATCGTCGAATCGAAGCACGGCAATGCCGTTGCGTGTAAGATAATCTGCCAGCACTAAAAACGGACTATGTCCTAATAGAGCTTCATCTCTGTCTTGCGGTCCGCTGCCACTAAGCAGTACAACCACCGGAAAGTTTGTACCCGTTTTGGGATAGGTAAACGTTCCGGCGAGATTGATCCCGTCGTGTTTTTGTGCAAACACAACATCTTCGCTGTTGTACGGATAAGGTGCTACTGGGTTTTGTTTGCGTACGAGTGTCTCTTCTCCTTGTCCCAAGTTGAGCGGTACATTCAGACTTCCTTGGGTAAACGTCCCTTTCAACGAATCTTTTTCGAGCTTGCCCGAATATTTCATTCCGATGGAAGCGCATTCTACTGTAAGGACTCCTTGATCGAAGGTGGTTTTCGTTGCGGGAATTTCGGCCGAACTTTGATCAGGACTTAGCAATGTTGCCGTATAGGTTCCGCCGGCTTCTTTTACATTGAGCACAATGCGAAGTTTCATAATGCCTTGAATGTCGAGTTTTCCGTTCCATTTGCCCGTTACCGACTGTGCGAATAGTGCATTACTCATAAGTGTGCAGGCTGCTGCAAATACATAGATCTTTTTCTTCATGTAGAAACGATTTAGATATAGGTTACGGGGATAAATATAACGAAATATTCAATCCCCAATCGCTTCCGCTACTACAATCGTGCCGTGATGTGGTCGATTATATCCAACACCATCTGTGCCGTTTTGTCGTCTTCATCAAGATCGGGATTGTATTCTACCAGGTCGAGCGACTTGATGAGGTTTGTATCGAGAATAGGATCGATGAAACCGTAGAATTCGTCACGCGTGAGTCCGTCGGGCACTTTGGTACCCGTGCCCGGAGCCAAAGCCGGATCGAGCGAATCTACATCAATACTAAAATGAATGTTGCGAATCTTCCGCTCTTTGAGCTTATGCTTGATATCTTCTACAACGAAGGCAACTCCTTTTTCTCGGATTACAGTCATCGGATAGATGCTGATGTTTTCTTTTGCGATCAGCTCTACTTCGCCGTCATCGAGACTACGGGTTCCTACCAAAAACACGTTGCGAGGATCTACTTTGTTGCCGGGTGCATAAATATTGACCAATTCATCGCTCCCTTTTCCCATCAATGCTCCGAGTGCCATGCCGTGTATATTGCCGCTCGGCGACGTTTCGGAGGTATTGATATCTCCATGGGCATCGAGCCAAATGATACCAAAGTCGTCGTACGATTTTCCTACACCCGACGCGCTGCCAAGCCCAAGTGCATGGTCGCCGCCCAGCACAATGGGAAATGCTCCTCCCTTGAGTGTGTCGTAAACCAGCTCGGCCAAATTATTATTCACCTCGACGATGGCATCGAGGTATTTCATACGTGCATGCTTCGAATACTTGTCTTTTTCGAGTACCGGAGGCACATACAAATTCCCGAGATCGAAAGCTCGGTGTCCGTATCCTCGTATGGTTTTCATCAGCCCCAGCTCTCTTATTTTATTGGGTGCCTTTTCTACGCCTAGTCTGTCACAGCCTAAATTGAGCGGAACGCCTATTACATTTATCTTCATGGCAAACGGTATTTGATAAAATAGATAACTACATTACTTTGTGTGATACGAAGCGAATACATCGATAATGATATGGATGGCTTCTTGCAACTGTGCTTCGTTGATGATAAGCGGTGGCGCAAAACGGATGATGTGCTCGTGTGTTGGTTTGGCGAGCAACCCGCGATCGCGCAAAGCAATACAGATATCCCACGCGGTAATTCCATCTTGCGGAACAGTGACGATTGCATTGAGAAGTCCTTTGCCTCGTATGGTATCGATCAGTGGCGAGTCTATCTTTTCCAGACTTTCACGAAACAATTGTCCCATTACAAAAGCATTTTCTGCTAGTTTCTCTTCAATGACTACTTCGATTGCTGCTTGAGCTACGCGAGCAGAGAGCGGACTTCCGCCAAAGGTAGACCCATGCTCGCCGGGCTTAATACACAACATAATCTCATCGCGAGCCAATACGGCCGAGATCGGGAATACACCGGCCGAAAGGGCTTTACCCAAGATAAGCACATCGGGGTGCACGCCTTCGTAATCGCAACAAAGCATCTTTCCGGTTCGCCCGAGACCTGTTTGGATTTCATCGGCAATAAACAAGACATCGTTTTCTTGACAAAGCTCGTATGCTTTCTTAAGATAACCTTCGTCGGGAACTACAATACCCGCCTCGCCTTGTATGGGCTCGAGCAAAAAGCCGGCTACGTGCTCTTGTTTCAGAACTTCGGCAAGCTGATCGAGATCATTGTATTTAATCTTTATAAATCCTGGAGTGAAAGGACCGAATTGATCGTATGAAGTAGGATCGGTAGACATGGAAACGGCCGTGATTGTACGTCCGTGGAAGTTATCTTCGCATACAACTATTTTTGCGAGATTTACAGGAATTCCCTTGCGCACATACGCCCAACGACGACATAGCTTGAGGGCGGTTTCTACACCTTCTGCACCCGAATTCATCGGAATGAGTTTGTCGTAACCAAATAATTTGCATGCGTACTCCATGTAATCGCCCAATACATCGGAGTGAAAAGCGCGGGAAGTGAGTGTAAGTAAACTGGCTTGATCCATCAATGCTTGAAGTACCTTGGGATGACGATGCCCTTGATTGAGGGCGGAGTAACCGGATAGAAAGTCCATGTATTTCTTTCCTTCTACATCCCATACATAGATACCTTCTCCTTTGTGCAATACAACGGGAAGCGGATGGTAATTGTGTGCGCCGTATTGACGCTCGCGGTTGATATAATCTTCGGTATGCATAACGTTATAGCTTTTATAAACTATAACAAGGGAGAATTTGGATTGGTTACCAAACAAAGGGAATGTTAAGTAACATGTGTGGTTTTAACTCACAATAGATTCTAGGTAAGTAGATCGAACCAAAAAGAGAGTCCTACTCCAATGAGTAAGATCCCTAGAATACCGTAAAAGATTCGTGCGCCCTTATAGCCGAGAATGCGAATGAATGTTGCAGCTCCGTTGGTTTTGAAAAACCACTCGAAGTTGAATACCGAAGCTGCAACAGACAAGGCGCCGATGAGCATAAAGAGTATAAATACAAACTTATCTGCCATGACTTTATTTTACAGATACGGTACGTGTACCGTCTTCATTTTCTTTGATGGTTACGTTTACGATGTCTGAAGGTAATAGTTCTTCGATTTTCTCAGGCCATTCGATAAAGCACAATGCTCCGGAGTATAGGTAATCTTCGTAACCGAAATCGTACGCTTCTTCGATCTTGTTGATGCGATAAAAGTCGAAATGATAGATTAGCTCGTCGGAAGCTGATCGATACTCATTTACAATAGCAAACGTAGGACTGTTGATTACATCTTCTACTCCTAGTTCTTCACAGATCGCTTTAATAAAGGTTGTTTTTCCCGCTCCCATGTCGCCGTAAAAAGCAAACACTGTGCGATCGTCCATTGCCTCTATAAATGCTTTGGCTGCATCGCGAATAGAATCGAGTCCGTTGATTGTTATTTCTGTCATGTTGTTTTATTTTCTGTTCTTACACAAAGATATATTACTTCTGCTTTATTTTCACTTTCTTGATTCGTTATTAATCATCAATATTTCTATATCTGCTATCCCTTTTAATGTATTGAATAGAACGGATGTAAACTTTTGAGCCTCTTCGTGCGACACAAACGATGATACTTCAAC
>CAMTPD010000002.1 GCA_947074265.1 uncultured Porphyromonadaceae bacterium | reverse complement strand
CCAATAAAACCACGTTATCGAAGCAGAGCAATCGGCGATTCACTTTCTACAAGCAGAACGCGATCTGCACGATGCCGAAAATCGTCTTTTGTTGCAAAAGGGTGAAGACGATTTCAAGCGGTATCACGCATTGCGAAACAGTAATAAGAAACTCTCCGAACGTTTGATCGAAACTCCAGATCTGCATAAAATGATCGAAGATTACAATGGCGACAATCGTACATTAGATCTTATCCGTGTAGAATTGGCAAAAGAACTGAAACTACTTTATCCCGACTTTGCAAAGAAACTCAATAAGCTTGCACCGAAAATGGATGATAAAGATCGATTGATTTGTTACATGCTGAAACTGAATTTTAGTAATGCTGATATTGCGAAGCTTCTATTTATACAACCGCAAACTGTTTCTCAGTATAAATCTACAATAGTAAAGGAGCGGTTCAAGCAAGAGGGAACAACGCTCGAGGATTTACTTTACTCAATCTGATTTTACATCTAAAATAAACGGGTTTTATATGCTTAAATTATATATTTGAAATAAAATAGATAGGATATTGATTGTATGTGTTTGTTTTACAGTGTTTTGCGTTTAGGCCGTTTTCTATATTCGAATAACCAATGTAACGACAAAAGTCTCTAGCTTTGCACTGTCGATAGAGTAATAACGTACAACTTTATATAAAGCAACCATGAAGTTGAAGAAAAGTTTTCCATTAATATTGGTAATGTGTTTGACACTTTGCCATTCATTATTTGCTAATTCAGAAGAAAACAACAAACTACCCCCGGATGAAGATTTAGGATTAATGCCTGTTAGTATTGCTATTGGAGAAGTACGACTTCAAAACAACTGCGTAGAAATTACGTTGGATGAAGTTGCCAAAGAAGTATTTGTTTCCATCAGTCATGTAAATGGCGTTGTAACAGATAATGTCATTGTGAATGATAGAACGGCTACTATACCTCTAACTAGTGACTATAAGTTTACCGTAATACTAGAAAAAGAAGGGCAAGATTATATTTATATTTTGCCACAATAATATTAGATTTTGACGTTGACTGTGTGTATTAATTTTAGTTGCTTAGATAGAAAAGCAACAATCTGTTAGACTTGTTAAGTGTGGGAAGAAGGTCGATTATTCCTTCTTAAATGGATTTTATCAGTTCTTCGGAACAATTATGCGATTTTGATTTTTCTACTGAGAGGTATAAGTCTTGTGGTATGTGTATTTCTTTAAGTATACAATAAGCTTGCTTAAACCTGATCAGTGGAAAAATCGAATCGATTCCCTTGACAAACTCATTGCATCTTTCTCTTTATCCAAATATAGAGGCATAAGTGATGCTTAAACCGATCTATATTTACTTTATGAAAACCCTCGTTTTATTTAAAATCATTTGCTCAATAGCTACTTAGAGCAAAAACTATATACTATATATAAGCTTTGCGAACCAAATACCATCCAATAAAAAAAGCATAGAACATCTGATAATTCACAACAATAATGCTAAAGAAAACTGTTTTATAAGCTATCTTGGCGAAAACAAACGATCGCAATGCATTATGACGCAAACTTTAAAAATAAGAGCTTATAATGACTAAAGCGACCTATCTATACCATGCATAAAATCAATAAGATATTAAACCTGATAGCAACCGTTGTTTTATGGTGTGCCGGAGCAATTATGATATTTCTCTTGGCACAGGTACTGTTGTTTGCTTCGTTTAAGATACCGACAGATTCCATGCAACCTGCGATTATACCGGGAGACAATATATTGGTTGTAAAACCTCTGCTTGGAGCTCGCCTTTTCAACGTCTCGGCTACGCTCAATGGAGAAGCTGTAGAAATAAAAAGAATACCCGGGCTATGTTCGTTTTCACGTAATGATGTGTTGGTTTTCAATAATCCCATTGCTCGCAACTGGGATAAGATCGAATTTGACGTGATGAAATACTTCGTGAAGCGTTGCATTGCCATTCCGGGAGATACCATGACGATTGAAAACGGATTCTATCGAGTGAAGGGTGTCACAGATACTTTAGGGAATCTGGCTGCACAGCGTAGCCTGCATCAGTTGCCCAAGAACTCCATCGAAAAAGGATTACTAAACAGCCTCAATGGTTGGACTATTCTCAACTTCGGACCATTGTATGTGCCCCGAAAAGATGATGAAATTACAATAAGTAAAGCCAATGTTCAAGCTTACAAACGACTGATCGAATATGAAACAGGCAAAGTGATCTCCGAAAGAGATGGGTTGGTATATCTGGACAACAATGAACTCCACAGCTATAAGGTACAACAAAACTACTACTTTATGGGAGGGGATAATGTATTAAACTCCCAAGACTCACGGTACTGGGGACTATTACCCGAATCGTTTATTGTAGGCAAAGCTGTTTGGATTTGGAAATCCGAAGATAAACAAACCGGAGCAATGAATTGGAGCCGTTTCTTTAAACGAATTCAATGAAACTTGAGAGGGAGTTTGCAAGAAGACGATAATCCGGTGTTGTTTATCGTAGATACAAAAGCCTCGAAAAGCTAGGATGCTAGGATGGAAAAAAAGAAAAAGGCGGATTAAAATAATTCTATTTTAATCCGCCTTTTATGCAGTGTGCCCGAACGCTCCGGACAAAGATTTTGTTATTGAACTCTTTTGTTGATAAAGATGTGTCCAATAAAACCAGCAATTACACAAGCTAAACCTGCTACAAGAACTCCGTTTGAAGAAGTTCCCATGAATGAAGGCACAGCCAAAATTGCAACACCTACCAACAGGATAATAACTCCTAAGTATTTGACAAGATTGTTCATGGTTATCGTTGTTTTTTGTATTCTTAATTCTAATCGCAAATAAAGGAATAATAAACTGATTAAGAAAATATTTTCGTATAAAATTGAGAATGAGCTATACTTTTATTTACAACACTTATCGTTTCTTTGCCAATCGTATTGCATAATTCAAGATTACAACTATTTTTGTTTATAACTTTTTAGGGGTGTATACGGTTTTCCTAGTTAGAGAAGTTGCGTCAATACGCATTAGAATGCAAGAAATATTTAAAATGTTCTATCTATAGTTTATGAAGAAATTATATTTTCTGTATCAGTGGCTCATCTTTATGCCTCTGTTTCTGGTGATAACCATTATTACAGCTATTGTGACCACGGTAGGATGTATGGGTGGATACAATAGAGCGTTTGGCTACTATCCGGGTAAGATTTGGTCGTGCATCACATGTTATTTAGCGCTTTGTCCGGTAAAAGTTAGAGGGCGTGAGCATATAAAAAAAGGAGAATCTTATGTTTTTGTAGCCAATCATCAGGGAGCGTTTGACGTATTTCTGATCTATGGCTTTTTGGGTGTACCCGTAAAGTGGATGATGAAAAAAAGTCTCCGTAACATTCCCTTTGTAGGCAAAGCTTGCGAATCGGCAGGTTTTATTTTCGTCGACAATACTTCGCCACTTACAGCAGCACGATCGATCCGACAAGCCGAAGCGTCTTTCCAAAACGGACTATCACTGGCTATCTTTCCCGAGGGATCACGTACCTACGATGGTAAAATGATCAAGTTCAAGAAAGGAGCCTTTCAGATTGCCACAGACCTTCATTTACCCATTGTACCGGTTACGCTCAACGGTCCTTACGACGTGTTGCCTATTCACGGTAAGAAGCTGTCACCGTCTCGTCTCGAAATGATCATTCACGAGCCGATTCCTACACAAGGTCTTCGTACCAATCAAGCTACGCTTACGGCTTTGGCCGACGAGTCGGAACAGATTGTAGCCTCCGCACTTTGGGAAAAGTACCGAGACTACACGGCAGAGGATGTCGAACTTCCGTTGAATCTACAAGAAGCTGTTGCCAAGTAATTTATTTGCTCAGCAGCTGTTCTATCACTTCGGCCGTACGGGGCGAAGCAGGAGAGAGGTGCGCGCCATAGTCAACGATTACTCCCTGTTGATCGATCAAGACATATAGCGGTATAAAGTTGCACGCAAAGCGGCGCATAATCTCGTTCCACTCGTGATCTTCGATGATGTGGTGGTATGAAGGGTCGAGGTCGAACTTCTTCAAGATGGCAGCATGTCTTTCCTCTTGTGCCATTGTAAACGAAACAAAACGTACCGGCTTGTTTACAAAGCGGGCGGTAAACTGATTCCACTGTGCCAATCCTTCCATACAAGGCGGACAAAAATTTCCCCAGAAATCGATAAAGAGTACCTCTCCCGAAGCATTATCAATCGTATTATTCAGCAAATCGAGTCCGGGACCGTTGATGGCTGCCCCTGTATGCATGCCGTCGATTGTATTTTTTCCGCGCAGACGATCCGATAGTTCCTCCGGATGCGCTTCATACCTGCGTTTAAAGCCGAGCAGTTGTTTGAGTGGTTCCTGTAAGAACGGCAACGTGATTGCCTGTGTTATCAACGAATCGCATCGGTCGTATGACTCCGTTTGGTTCGTGCTCAAACAATAGGCTATATTTGCCGCAATCACATGCTGACGTACCAACGTGTCGGAAATCTGATCAATAGACCGCCAAAACACTCCTCCCGTTGTATCCCCTTTTTCGATCATAGCCTGCGCTTTTCGGTAGCTAAGCTGTCCCAGAATTGAGAAATGCACCTTGTCTCCCAATGTATGCGGAAGGAGTTCGGCAATGCGCTTATCATTGGTTGCAAGAGCTTCTTCAAACTGTGCTGCGGTATATTTATCAATGCGAGCCTTTTGTATTATAAACGTGTTGCGACTATCGCACTTATCCAATTCGATGCGGTCTCGAATCCAACGATCTGTGAGTGCATCGGGTTTATAGCGCTCGGCAAACTCCTTATACGCTTCCATTTGCTCTTCCGAATATTTTTTAAGTAACTCTTCAAATACTTCGATCGAATAGTCTTGCGCAGAGTATGGTTTTTCCCCCTTGTACCAACCTTCTCGTATAAATGTATTGTAAACCGTGTTGCGTGCTGCCGCCGGCCCCTCAAAAGAGACACGGTCCAGGTGTTTGAAGTCGATGTTGATATGCAACGTATCGCCCGGAGCAATCAGCAAATGCGATACAAACGTCTCGATCGAAACCGTGCGCAGCATGTAAGGATTAAATGTAAAACTAAACGAATTCTCTTTGTCAATCAGCGATTCGCATTGCGTCTCGGTATCGGAAAAGAACGGAACCATCAGTTTTACCGTTTTCTGATTCGGATACAGTTCGCGGTTCAGTATCGTGCCGGTAATTACAGCCAGTTGGTTCGTATCTGTGTTTTCATCGGAGACACTTGTTTGAGCGGATTGCTTTGTGCAGCCCACCGCAAGCACTAACGAAAGTATGAGCAGGAGGTGTTTGTAATTGGTCTTCATGGTATTTTCCGTGTTTTTCTATTGAGAGCGCCAATGTAAGAAAAGTTTCTTCAATTATGCTTCTACCTGCATGTTTCATCTCATTGATATATGATAATTTGGTAATATGTTTAACTTTGCATCGAATAAAATACTTGTAATACGTTAACGAATAGATTATATTCATATGAAAAAGATTAGAGCTGCCATCGTTGGTTATGGCAACATTGGAAGATATGTATTGGAAGCGCTTCAGGCTGCTCCTGATTTTGAAGTTGCAGGTGTAGTGCGCCGTAATGCGAGTGATGTACCGGCAGAATTGAGCGAATATCCTGTTGTAGATTCGATTACAAAACTTGAAAATGTGGATGTGGCTGTACTTGCTACGCCTACACGCAGCGTAGAAACGTTTGCAAAAGAGATCTTGGCTATGGGTATCAACACTGTAGACAGCTATGACATTCACGGTGGTATCGTAAACTTGCGCAGCGAACTGAGCAAGGTGGCGAAAGAACACAACGCGGTGGCTGTGATTGCTGCGGGTTGGGATCCGGGTAGCGACTCTGTTGTAAGAGCTCTTCTTGAAGCAATGGTTCCGAAAGGGATTACATATACAAACTTTGGTCCGGGTATGAGTATGGGTCACACGGTTGCTGTAAAAGCGATCGACGGTGTGAAAGCTGCTTTGTCTATGACTATTCCTACCGGTACTGGTGTACACCGCCGTATGGTTTATATCGAGGTTGAAGAAGGTCACGACTTCAATACGGTTGCTAACAACATCAAAAACGACGACTATTTTGTACACGACGAAACGCACGTGATCAAGGTAGATTGTGTTGAAAACTTGTTGGATATGGGTCACGGCGTAAACCTTACTCGTAAGGGTGTATCGGGCAAAACTCAAAACCAACTTGTGGAGTTCAACATGCGTATCAACAATCCTGCGCTTACGGCTCAGATTCTTGTGTCGGTAGCTCGTGCCAGCTTTAAACAACAACCGGGTGCGTATACAATGATCGAACTTCCGATGATTGATATGCTTTACGGTGAAAGAGACGAACTTATCCGTCGCTTGGTGTAACAACGCCACCGAATCTGGTACTCACTAAAAACTAAACGAACATGTTGTCATATATTACCTGGACAGCCGATCCGGCTATCTTTACGATTGGTAGCAGGGAAATACGCTGGTATGGCCTGGCTTTTGCAATTGGTTTTGCAATTGGCTACTGGATCATGGAAAAGATGTGGAAGAAAGAGAAACTCAACCCGATGTGGCTCGATAAGCTCTTTATTTATACGGTGCTGGGCACAGTGCTGGGCTCTCGATTGGGGCACTGCCTGTTTTATGCTCCCGATTACTACTTGGCCAATCCGGTCGAGATCTTGAAAATCTGGGAAGGCGGCCTGGCTAGTCATGGTGGAACGCTGGGTATTATTATCGCGATTTACTTCTACTCGAAGCGAATTACGCATAAAAGTATGTTGTGGACTTTTGACCGACTGGTAGTACCCGTAGGTCTTGTTGCCGCTATGATTCGTCTGGGTAATTTGATGAATCATGAAATATATGGTCATGCTACCGACCTGCCTTGGGGCATTCGGTTTATTACCAATATACCGTATTGGAAACATGGAGCGGAGCCGGTATTTTCGGCTCCTTCTCATCCTACTCAATTGTATGAAGCCTTGTGCTATATCATAACTTTTGCGGTGTGTATGTGGTTATATTGGATAAAGAATGCTCAAAAAAGAGAGGGTCTTATCTTTGGGGTTTTCCTTGAGGGGATCTTCTTGTCGCGCTTCTTTGTGGAGTTTGTAAAAAACAACCAGGAGGCGTTTGACGATGGCATGATGCTAAATATGGGGCAGTGGCTGAGCGTTCCGTTCATCATTGCCGGATTTTGGTTAATAGTAAGAGCTCTAAAAAACAAGAATAATGTACAAGTTGACTGAGATTTCGGATAAGGTTTTTTACGTTGGTGTGAACGACCGTCAAAAACATCTTTTTGAAAATTTGTGGCCTTTGCCACACGGAGTATCGTACAACTCCTATTTGATCGCTGATGAGAAAACTGCACTTTTCGATACGGTGGATATCGCTTTTGCCGATGTGTTTCTAAAGAAAGTGCAAACTGCATTGAATGGTCGTAATCTCGACTATCTGATTGTAAATCACATGGAGCCTGATCATGCAGGTTCGATTGGTTTTTTGCGTGCTGCTTATCCTGACTTGAAGATCGTGGGTAATGCAAAAACGTTTGGTATGCTCGAAGGTTACTTCGGTATTACCGATGGTCTGCACGAAGTGAAAGAGGGTGATGTACTCGACCTTGGGTATCACAAACTTTCGTTCTACATGGCACCGATGGTGCACTGGCCGGAGGTAATGGTAACTTACGATGCTACGGATAAGATTTTATTCTCGGCCGACGCTTTCGGTACTTTCGGTACGCTGGATGGCGCGGTGCTTGATAAGGATATGAATACGGATATGCATTTCTCGGAAATGTATCGTTATTATTCAAATATTGTAGGTAAGTATGGTGCGCCGGTACAAAAGGCGTTGCAAAAACTTGCTGCTCTTGATATCGCAATGATTTGTCCGCTTCATGGTCCGGTATGGACGGAGCAGATTCCGCGTGCATTGTTTATTTACGACCAATTGAGCCGCTATGAAGGTGAAGATGGCGTAGTGATCTTGTACGGCAGTATGTATGGAAATACGGAACAAATGGCCGAAGCGGTTGCTACCGAATTGGCTCAACAAGGTATCAAGAATGTGATTATTCACAACGTATCGAAGTCGCACGCTTCGTATATGATTGCCGATGTATTCAGATACAACGGATTGATTGTGGGTAGTCCTACCTATAGCAACAAACTATTTCCGGAGGTAGAGTCTATTTTGTCGAAACTCGAAATCCGTGACGTGAAGAACCGTTATTTCGGTTACTTCGGTTCGTTTACGTGGGCGGGTGCTGCGGTGAAAAACCTGGCTGCTTTTGCCGAACGTATGAAGTGGGAAGTTGTGGGTGAACCTGTAGAAATGAAACAGGGTATGAAGGAAGCTGCTTACGATTCTTGTTTGTCGCTCGGTAAAGCGATGGCAGATAAAATCAAGGGAGGTGAAATGCATATTCCTGAAAAAAAGTGTAAAGAGGCTTGATAATACCGAGCCTCGGCACCAATAAGGCTTTGATGCGTCTAATATCAAATAATCTATTTTAAGCTATATAACAATGAGATTAATTATTCAACCAAATTACGACATGTTGTCGCAATGGGCAGCACACTATGTAGCTGCTAAGATCAGAAATGCTAACCCAACTGCTGAAAAGCCTTTCGTACTTGGCTTGCCTACAGGTTCGTCTCCTCTTGGCATGTACAGAGCGCTTATCGAACTTCACAAGAAGGGTATCGTGTCGTTCCAAAACGTGATCACGTTTAATATGGATGAGTATGTAGGTTTGCCACAGGAGCACCCTGAAAGCTACTATTCATTTATGTGGAATAACTTCTTCAACCATGTAGATGTAAAACGTGAAAACGTAAACATCTTGAATGGTAATGCGGCTGATCTTGAAGCTGAATGTGCTGCTTATGAGGCTAAAATGAAGGCTGTAGGTGGTGTTGATTTGTTCCTTGGTGGTATTGGTCCTGATGGTCACATCGCGTTCAACGAACCGGGTTCTTCTCTTGCTTCTCGCACACGTGTAAAAACACTTACTCAAGATACAATTATCGCGAATTCTCGTTTCTTCGATAACGATGTAAATAAGGTTCCTAAGACTTCGGTAACTGTAGGTGTAGGTACTGTGCTTGACGCGAAAGAGGTATTGATCATGGTAAATGGTCACAACAAAGCGCGTGCTCTTGCTCAGGCTGTACAAGGTTCGGTAAACCAAATGTGGACGATCACTGCGCTTCAATTGCATCCTAAAGGTATCATCGTGTGTGATGAGGCTGCTTGCGAAGAGCTTACAGTGGGTATCTACAAATACTTCAAAGATATTGAAGGTGCACACCTTGACCCAGCGTCGATGTTGTAATCTTACATTATATTGAAATACAAAAGGCGTCGTGTAAAATTTTACACGGCGCCTTTTTGCGTATAGGAGGACTTAGTATGTGCTTAGAAACGAAGGGATACTTCGCCGTATAGATAACGTCCCATGCTGAGGTTGCCTTTGTCTATCACTTGTCGGTCGAAGAGGTTGCGGGCATTGAAACTTACGGTGAGCTTGTTTGAAAAAGTATGCCATAGTTTGAGGTCTACGGTTCCCATTGCCGATAGCTGCTCTTCGTTGAGATCATCGATGTATTGCTTGCCGTATTGTACATAGGCTGTGTTGATATTTACATAGCGATTCCACCAAGTGAATCCGGCCGATACTTTTGTCTTGGGTACATAAGTCATGTAATGACCGGCCAGGTCGGTTTCTTTTCCGAAGATGCTGGCGGTTCCTTCTTTGATTTTAGCGTGTGTGTAGCTAAAACCGGAGAAGAGGTTGAAGTGATCGTTTAGGTTGAAATAAAGATCTGCTTCGGCTCCGAAGATGTCTGCTTTTGCCAGGTTGGTTTTGCGAAAAAGCGGACGCTCTTTGTTGCCCATCTGTATGGTTTCACCGGTGTTGACATTGTAGATAAAGTCGGTGCCGCGGGTGTAATATACCGAAGGCGAAAAGGTGACGAATCGGCAAGGAGCAAGGTCGGCTCCCAACTCGTACGACCATACATGTTCGGGCTTGAGATCGGGATTGGCAATAACTACACCTCCGTTGATGGCTCCGGTACGTGTCATATCCTCAAGGGTGCCGGGACGAAAACCTCTTGCAATGTTGGCAAAGATGCGGTAGTCGTCGTTGAAGGTGTATTGTACGGATAGTTTCGGACTGAAGGCATGCCAGGTTGCATCGGGGAGCTTGCCGGTAAACTGCTCGAATAGTTCTGTTGTACTGGTTCCCTCTTCTATGAAGTAGCCTCCGTTGTATACTCGGGCTACGTCGTAGCGAAGCGACGGTACGAGTTTGAGTTGGCTGTCGAGTAAAGCTATTTCATCTTGCACCCAGATACCAAATTGCATGCTGGTACCTTTGTTGATAATTCTGTCTGTGGCAGTACGGTACAGGTCTTTGCCATTTACATAGCCGCCTTTGTATTCGGCTCCGGCACTGAGGATGTTTTGCGAGCCAATTGCTGTATGCATATTTCCCCAGATTCCCCAGTCGCGACGCTTGGCATCTACATCGAAGAGGTCTTTGCCTTTACTTTTATTCTCAGAGTAGTCTTCTTGTGCATAAAATGCGGCTACGTTCCATCCGGTAGTACCGTTGGTGCCTTTGTAGTGCAGGCGGTAGTTTTGATCTTTGTAGGTGCTAGCCATGTCGAGTTGTCCTTTTTGCGGAGCATTGAAAAAGTATCGTTCGCCATTGCCACGTGTGCCTTTGTAGAATACACCGGTAAGTTCGATGGATTGATGCTCGGTAATGTTGAAGCCAATTAGCTTATTGATCCCGAATTCGTTGAGGAAGGATGCGATAGAGCCATCGTTACGATCGGCTTTGGGTGTTGTATTGTATCCGTCGCTCTTGCGATACATTCCTGAAATGGTGCCATAGATGCGCCCCAGATTGGTGCCGATCATTCCGCTTGTACCAAAGGTGCCCATCTCGCCCCAAGAGAAGCGTGCCGATCCGTCGAGTTTGCTTACAGGGCGTTTGGTTACAATGTTGATGGTGCCACCCATGGAGTTGCCTCCGTAGAGTGCCGAAAGAGGGCCTTTTACCACTTCGATTCGTTCGATATTGTCCGGGTTTATCTGGTTGAGGTCTACACTTCCGGTTGATGCTTTATTGGCCGGAACTCCATCGATAAGGATGAGGGTACGTCCTTGTTCGTTGCCCATGCCGCGAAGTGAAACCAATGATTTCTTAGAAAGGAATCCGAATTCACGGTTATAATTGATTCCTGAAATTTGATTCAATGCGTCGCCTGCCGATGGTTGTGGATTGGCTGCCAGACGAAAGGCCGGTAATACTTGAATGCGTTGTGGGATGGCTTTAATTTCTTGAGGTATGCGAGTGGCTGTAACCACAACTTCATTTACATTGTATAGTTTTAATGTGTCGGCCTGATTGCTTTGTGCAACTGCAGTTGTAGCGTATAATGTTGTTGCTGTGGCCAGAATAAGTGTAGGGGTAATTGAGATCTTCATTATTTTCTATTTCTCTTTTGACTTTATCTTAAGAACACTTTGATTTTAAAATAGTTTATATAAATTTACAGCAATGAGGAGATGAGCTTAGGCCTCTTAATAGTGTGATTGAAGAATTGACCTAATCTGAAAAACATGAAAATTAAATTTTGGCAAATAGGGGTGCTGGCTCTTATTGCATTTACGGCTACTAAAGTGAGAAAGGCCTCGACCGATTGTGTGCCGGATCATACATTTACTGCGGGTATTGAAGGGCCTGCTACGGATCAATACGGCAATGTGTATGCAGTGAATTATGCAGAGGAAGGAACCATTGGTATTGTGAGACCGGATGGGTCTCATGGTGTTTATTTAAAACTCCCGGAGGGCTCTGTTGGTAATGGTATTCGTTTTGGAAAAGATGGTGCTATGTATGTTGCCGATTATATGCAGCACAATATATTGAAGGTAGATACGGCGTCGAAGGAGGTTACAGTTTTAGTGAACGAGCCTCGTATGAATCAGCCGAATGACATTGCAATGTCTCCAAGTGGTATAATATATGCTAGTGATCCGAACTGGAAGACCGGTGATGGTCAGTTGTGGATGATAACACCGGATGGTAAAGCCGAACTGTTGGAAACCGATATGGGAACGACCAACGGGGTAGAGGTGAGTCCCGATGGGAAGACCTTGTATGTTGGGGAATCTAATCAACGTAAAATATGGGAATATGAACTCGACGATAAAGGGATTCCGCAGAAAAAGCGTTTGTTTATTTCATTCTCGGATTGTGGATTGGATGGTATGCGCTGTGATGTAGAGGGTAATTTGTATGTGACGCGTTATGATAAAGGGTCGGTTGTTATTTTATCTTCGGATGGTTTGATATTGGACGAGATCGAACTCAAAGGACAGAAGCCTTCTAATATCACGTTTGCCGGAAAAGATCGTACGGTATGCTACGTAACAATGGCCGACAGAGGTTGTTTTGAAACCTTTGTTGCACTAAATCCAGGTAGAGAGTAATGACTCTGCCTCAAGGCATTTTTAAAATGTACTCTGAAAAAAGAGGTAAAATATAATAGACGATTTCTTCTTCCTCCTGATGTGTCTCGTTTGCTGCATCAGAAGGAATAACTACAGGTGGAGATGTCCTTTGCCTTGTCTGATTATTTCGAATGAGTCGTCGAGGCAGTTTACGACTGTTGACGGAACAATAGCTCCATAACCTCCATCAATTACCATATCAACAATATTCTCATATTTTTCATCGATAAGTTCGGGGTCTGTGGTGTATTCAATCATGTCTCTGTCGTCACGTACGGTCATGCTTAATACAGGATTGCCTAGTTCATTTACGATCTGACGAATGATGTTGTTGTCGGGCACACGAATACCTACCTCTTTCCGTTGCTTGAAGATCTTGGGAAGTTCGTTGGTGGCGGGAAGAATAAAGGTGAACGGGCCGGGAAGATTCTTCTTCATTACTTTGAACGACGTGTTCGAAACTTTGGCATAATGACTGATGTTGGACAGGTCATAACAAATAATAGACAGGTTACTCTTGCGAGGATCTACTCCTTTTAGTTTGCATATCTTTTCTACTGCTCTTTGATTGAGAGCATCACAACCGATTGCATATATGGTATCCGTAGGATAAATGATCAATCCTCCATCTCGAAGTATTTCTACGGCTCGAAGTATTTCGCGTTCATTTGGATTGTCGGGATATATTTTAGTTAGCATACATCTTTGTTTTTTCAGAATAAAAAAATACCTCTCTCTAAACAAGTTAGAAAGAGGTAAAGTTTATTTTTTTGACTGGAATTAGCCGTAAATAACGTTTCCTTCTTCGTCTGTGTATTCTTCCATGCCCTTGCTGTATTGGTTCATGGCACGAAGGCTCATTCCCATGCTTGAGAAACCACCATCGTTGAATAAGTTCTGCATTGTTACTTTTTTAGTAAGGTCAGAGAACATTGTGATACAGTAATTTGCACAATCCAATGCATCTGCATTACCAAGTGGAGACATCTTGTCTGAGAAGTCAAGAAGGTCGTTCATACCTTTTACTCCGCTACCTGCAGTTGTTACGGTTGGCGATTGAGAAATGGTATTGATACGTACACCTTTTTCACGACCATAGATGTAACCGAAGCTACGAGTGATAGACTCAAGTAGTGATTTAGCGTCTGCCATATCGTTGTATCCGAAGAACGTGCGTTGTGCTGCAACATATGATAATGCTACAACAGAACCACCTTCAGAGATAGCATCCATTTTCTTAGCAACTTGTAGCATTTTGTGGAATGATACAGCTGAAATGTCAAGTGTTTTTGACAACATATCGTAGTCTAGATCATCGTAAGTACGTTTCTTACGTACATTTGGCGACATTCCGATTGAGTGAAGTACAAAGTCAATTTTGCCACCCAGTACTTCCATAGATTTTGTGAATACCATTTCCAGGTCTTCTACATTTGTTGCATCAGCAGGAATAACTTCGGCGTTAAGTTTTTCTCCAAGCTCTGAAACTTGACCCATACGTACAGCTACAGGTGTATTTGTAAGGGTGATCATTGCTCCTTCTTCTACAGCTCTTTCAGCAACTTGCCAGGCGATAGACATATCATTCAAGGCTCCGAAAATAATACCTCTTTTGCCTTTCAATAAATTAAAACTCATATCAATTGATTTATATATGTGCGCACAAAAATACAAATAATGTGCAAACCACAAAGGCTATTCTCTAAAATATACTCGTTTAACACGCGGAGATACAGAGGTGAATACCTCATAAGGGATCGTTTGAAGCTTGTTGGCAATCTTTTCTACCGGATATTCTTTGCCAAATATTTCAACAGAATCTCCTTCTGTAGTATCAACATCTGTTACATCGATCATACAAGTATCCATGCATATGTTTCCGATGATCGGACATATTTTGCCATTAATATATACTTCTCCTACACCATTGCTCAGGTGACGATCCATACCATCGGCATATCCAATCGGGATAATTGCAATGCGCGATGGACGGGTAGCAATGCTCTTACGTCCGTATCCGATGCTTTCTCCTTCTTTTACATCACGTATTTGAAGAATGGTAGTTTTAAGCGTGCTTACCGTGTGAAGCATGTTTTCTCCTTGTGCATTGATGCCATACAAGCCGATGCCTAATCGAGCCATATCGAACTGATAGGCAGCAAAACGTTCAATTCCTGCAGAGTTAAGAATATGCTTGATTACTTTACGACCAAGTCCTTCTTCGAGTTCTTGAGCTGCTTTGCTAAAAGTCTCGATTTGTTGCAGTGAGAATGAATCTAGCTCTGGCGTATCGCTTCCTGCTAAGTGAGAGAAAACAGAACGAATAATTACCCCGTTTTGGTTTTTGATACGTTCTATAACTTCCGGTATTTGTTCAGAATCGAACCCGAGGCGTTTCATTCCTGTATCTATCTTTAAGTGGATAGGGTAGGACGTAATGCCGCGACGTTCTGTTTCTTTGATAATGGCATCGAGCAGACGAAGGCTATATACCTCCGGTTCTAACTGATTGTTGAAGATGAGATTGAAGCTTCCAAACTCCGGATTCATTACGACAATCGGAATCGATATCCCTTCTTTACGCAATTCGGCTCCTTCGTCGGCTACTGCAACAGCAAGGTAGTCGCAGCGATGATCTTGCAATGTTTTGGCAAGTTCATATGCGCCGGCTCCATATCCGGAGGCTTTAACCATACACATCAGTTTAGTCTCAGGCTTCAACTTCGATTTGTAGTGGTTGAAGTTATAGACGATGGCATCGAGATCTACCTCAAGAATGGTTTCGTGCATGCGTTGCTCGAGACGCTCGGCAATGCGCTCGAAGTGAAACGATCTGGATCCTTTGATCAGAACGAGTTCGTTCTTTAAGTTCTTGATGCTTTCTGAATGTAAAAACTCTTCTGTGGTTTGATAAAACTCGGCTTCAATGTGGTCAAACAAATCGGCATTGCTTTTGATGTTTCGACCTATACCAATGATTTTATCTACTTTTTTACGACGTACAAGTTCTGCTACCTTTTTGTAAAGATTCTTGGGTAACATACCTGTTTGTAGAATGTCGGAAAGTATAAGCGTACGTTTTCCTCCTAGTGGAAGTAAACGGCGCATTTGAAAGTCGAGTGCTATATCTAATGAGTTGATATCCGAATTGTAGGTGTCGTTGATCAGTGTGCAGTTGTTGACTCCTTGCTTCACTTCCAAACGCATAGCTACGGGCTCAAGATTGTGCTGCTCGATATTTAGGCTCTTTGAGCTAGGTTTTAGATATAAAATGAGGGCCAAACAATGCAAGATGTTCTCGATCGATGCATCGTCTGAAAATGGGAATGTAAATACTTTGTCGTATCCGACAAGTGTACATCGTATAGTGGTTGAGTTTACTCCTTTCTCTATGGATGATATATAAAGGGGAGCATCGGAGTCTTTTTTAGACCACCCAATTATTTTATGAGATAGAAATGCTGCATCCAGACAATCGGTGATAAATAAGTTGTCTAGATCGCAAACGATAGCATCACAATTTTTGAATAACTCAAGTTTCTCAAGACACTTTTCTTTATATGAGATAAAGTTTTCTTGGTGAGCTTCGCCTATGTTGGTGATGATTCCTACTTTGGGAGCAATAATCGGTTCGAGCTTACTCATTTCATCACACTGAGATATGCCTGCTTCGAATATACCAAGTGTATGTTTTTCGTTGAGCTGCCATACAGATAACGGTACCCCAATTTGAGAATTGTAGCTGCGAGGAGAGCGCACGATATTAAAGTCTTGATTCAGCATTTGATACAAGAACTCCTTAACCATGGTTTTACCATTGCTTCCGGTAATGGCTACTACAGGGATGTCGAAACGGCTACGATGATAGCGTGCCAATTGTTGTAATGCGGTAAGCGTGTCTTTGACAACGAGGAAATTGGCATCTTGCATTTCTTCAAATTCAGGATGCATCTCGCTTACTACAAAATTACGAACACGTAGTTGGTATAGTTCCGAAATATATTTATGACCATCGTTGTTGTTGCTTTTTAAGGCAAAAAACAACGACTCTTCTGGAAATGACAGGGATCTGCTGTCTGTTAAAAGTATTTTTATTTTCGCTTCTTTGAGCTCATTGGTCGAAGCTCGAAGTATCTTGGAAACTTCGTGTATTGAATAGTCCATATCTATAATGATTCTAGCTTCTTTTCTAATGTGTCAATTTCATTTTGAATATCAAAGAAATGAAATTTATTCTGAATCTGTTTCACCTTTAACAAAGTTTGCAGTATGAATTGTTTGTAGCTGGCACTATCCGGACGAAGCGGTCGATGGGATATTGCTTTTGCAATTTGTTGCCATTGTGCAATAATTTCGGATGTTTCTTTTGAAAAATAGCATTGTGAGAACTTTTCCCAAATATAATCTATAGTAATACTTGCCGGATGTGTCATATCGTTCGCATAGAAACGGTAGTCGCGCAGTTCATCAAGAACGATTTCATAAGCAGGAAAGTAATATATGTTGTTATATTCTTTTTGCAGTTGATCTATAGATAATTGTAAAGTTGCTTTGCTTAATTGATTCTCATGTGCACCGTCTTTGAGGTGTCGGATCGGGCTTACGGTGAAAATAATTTTAATATTAGGATTTACTTGTTGCAAATCTTGTATCAAAATAGACCATGAGGAAACAATCTCATCAACGGATATACGGCTTCTGTCAAAAGTTTTGGCTGGTAATTTGTGACAATTGGATACGATCTTACCGTCATGTTTGTTTGAATAAACAAATGCGGTCCCGAATGTAATAAGTAGTACTGTTGCTTCTCTTAGCGATTGTGCCGATGTATGTAGTCTGGTGTTGATTTGATGTAGTACTTGATTCGAATCGACTCCGGAGAAAGAGCCGTGATGATCAAAGCTGTGATAAATGTCGTTGTGGTAGATTAAATCGGAGGAGGTGTAATCGGTTGCAGAAAGCATGCGACGGATGCTTTTCTCTATTGAAAGAGGATTGTACAATATGCCAAAAGGGTTCATGTCGACTTTGAATTTACAATCTACTAGTCGGTTGCCTATATTTTCACTAAAACACGAACCCAGAAGGATTAATTTGTCTGTATATGAGATGGAAATCTCTTTTTGGGGAGTATCTACAATGGTACGAAAGTTCATAGTAGTTGATATGTTACAGTATAAATTTGAATAACAAAGTTAGACTATCTACAGTTATTTCTTTACATTTGCCAAAAATATTATTCCTGATAATGAGCTTTCTCGAAGATAAGAGTATTTTAAAACATATAGATTCGCCATCAGATTTACGAAACTTAAAAGTGGAGCAATTGGAACAAGTATGTTCTGAGCTAAGACAATATATTTTAGATGTACTGGCTGAAAATCCGGGGCATTTAGGGTCTAGTCTTGGTACAGTAGAACTTACGGTTGCTTTACATTATGTATTCAATACACCGGATGACAGAATTGTGTGGGACGTGGGGCATCAAGCCTACGGACATAAGATCCTTACCGGCCGACGTGATCGCTTCCCTACGTTACGCAAGTTGCATGGGATAAGTGGTTTTCCTCTTCCTTCTGAAAGTGAATACGATGCATTTATTGCAGGACATGCTTCTAATTCTATTTCAGCTGCATTGGGTATGTCTGTAGCTGCAGAGTTGAAGGGAGAAACAGAGAAGCAGGTAGTTGCAGTGATCGGCGATGGGTCGATGACTGGAGGATTGGCTTTTGAAGGGTTGAATAATGCATCTGCCAATCGAAATAATGTGTTGATTATTCTCAATGATAATAATATGGCTATCGACCAGAATGTGGGTGGATTGAGTCAGTATCTTGTGGATATTACAACGTCTCGTGCGTATAATCGAGTAAGACATGATGTATATACGCAACTTCGAAAACTGAATCTTATCAACGACAAACGTCGTGACGGGATTTTACGTGTAAACAATAGCCTAAAGGCTTTGATTACAGAACAACATAACCTTTTTGAGGGCTTTAATATTCGCTATTTCGGTCCGATAGATGGGCATGATGTAAATTATTTGGTTAAGATACTGAATGATATTAAAGACTTTAAAGGTCCTAAAATATTGCATATTCGAACTAAAAAAGGGAAAGGTTACAAACCTGCTGAAGAATCGGCAATTGTTTGGCATGCTCCCGGTAAGTTTAACAAAGAAACCGGTAAACGGGAAATTGTAAAAACGGATATGTTACCACCGTTGTTTCAAGATGTATTTGGGCATACGTTGGTTGAATTGGCAAAACAAGATGAGCGTATTGTTGGTGTAACTCCGGCTATGCCAACGGGTTGTTCTATGTCGTTCTTGATGAAAGAAATGCCTCATAGAGCTTTTGATGTGGGTATTGCCGAAGGGCATGCAATGACATTCTCGGCCGGGATGGCTAAAGAGAACCTGATTCCGTTTTGCAACATTTATTCTTCTTTTATGCAACGTGCCTATGATCAAATCATACATGACGTAGCAATGCAAAAGCTACATGTTGTGATGTGTTTGGATCGAGGAGGCTTGGTTGGTGAAGATGGTGCAACTCATAACGGAGTCTTTGACTTGGCCTATTTACGTTGTATTCCGAATCTTACCATTGCTGCACCGATGAATGAGCATCAACTACGAGATTTGATGTATACGGCTTACAAAGATCAAGACGGACCTTTTGCGATACGTTATCCACGTGGTAGAGGTGTTTTGGTCGATTGGCAAAAAGACATGGAATCGATGCCGATAGGTAAAGGTCGCATTGTCTCGGAGGGAACTTCTGATGTGGCAGTGTTGTCTATCGGAGCCATTGGTAATCAGGTTGTAGAGGCTGTTAAGAAAGCGGAAAATAGTGGAGTCTCAGCTTCACATTATGATATGATATTTGTTAAACCATTAGATGAAGAATTGCTTCATTTGATTGGTAAGAAATACAAACGAATCATTACCATAGAAAATGGTGTGATTCAAGGAGGTTTTGGAAGCGCTGTGCTTGAATTTATGGCAGATCACGGGTATACGTTGCAAGTAAAACGAATGGGAATACCTGATCAGTTTATCGAGCATGGAACTGTAAATGAGCAATTGGCATTGTGTCACTTAAGCATTGATGCGATTGCTGAAGAAATTTGCTCTTCTCTTAAATCAGAATAAGAATATTTTTACTGATAGGATGTGCTCTGTACAAGAGTACCAGATGAATCATTTATATGAAAATTCTAATTGCCGGTGCAGGTGAAGTTGGAACTCACCTTGCCAAATTGTTGTCTCAGGAGAATCAGGATATCATCTTGATGGACCCGAGTGAAGAACGACTGAAGGGCTTAAATTCCAGTTTGGATATCATGCCAATTGTTGGCAATCCAACCTCATTAAAAGATCTTGGTAGCGCAGGTATTGCAAAAGCAGACCTCTTTATTAGTGTTACTCCGGAAGAAACAACCAATATAACGTCTTGTTTATTGGCTGCCAATCTGGGTGCGGCTAAAACAATTGCCAGGATCAATAATTATGAGTATTTACTTCCTAAGAATATGGAGTTTTTCCAGAAGCTAGGAGTAAACTCGTTGATTTATCCAGAGATGCTTGCTGCAAAAGAAATCGTTGCAGCCATAAAACGTCCTTGGGTTAGACAGTATTACGAGTTGTTTGGCGGAGCACTTATCTTGCTGGGTGTAAAAGTGCGCGATAACGCTTCGATCGTAAATAAAAAACTATCAGACCTTACGCAAGGCGATAAGATTTATCACATTGTAGCAATAAAGCGTAATAGTGTAACAATCATACCTCGCGGAGACGACACTGTTCAGGCGGGAGATATCGTGTTCTTTACTACAACAAAAGAACATGTTGAAGAGGTGAAAGCGCAAGCTGGTAAAACAACCTCTGCTTCGGATATCAAGAAGATTGTAATCATGGGAGGTAGTCGTATTGCGATGCGTACATCTCAATATTTACCAGACAATATCCGAGTAAAGATTATTGAATCGAATAAAGAGAAAAGCTATAAAATAGCAGAATATGCCGGTCATAACGTCTTGATCATAAATGGAGACGGTAGAGATACCGATTTGCTTATTCAAGAAGGGATCAAAGATGCCGGAGCTTTTATCGCACTTACAGAGAATTCAAGTACCAACATCTTAGCCTGTCTTGCAGCGAAACGATTCGGTGTGAAGAAAACGGTAGCTAAGGTGGAAAATATAGATTATATTTCGTTAGCTGAGAAGCTAGATATCGGTACGATTATCAATAAAAAACTAATCGCGGCAAGTCATATCTATCAACATTTGTTGGATGCTGATGTGGGTAACGTAAAATGTCTCACTTTTGCAAACGCAGACGTGGCAGAATTGGTTGCAAGACCAAATTCTAAAATCACCCGTAAAGCTGTGAGAGATTTGCATCTTCCTAAAGATCTTACCTTAGGAGGCTTGATCCGAGATGGTAAATCGCTAATGATTAATGGTGATACCGTTATTCAACCATACGATCACGTTGTGGTATTCTGCCTGGATACGGCTATGCGAAAAGTAGAAGACTTTTTTAATTGATAAAGGAAGCGTAGCAATATGTGGCAGCTTAATTTTTTATTTATATCAAAGATGCTCGGCTTGATGCTGATCATTGAGACATTCTTTCTAGGTATATCAACCGGAGTTGCGGCTCTATTCAGAGGGGATGATATTATGGCATTGGGCCTTTCTAGTTTGATTACACTCGTCTTTGGTTGTATCTTCTACGGGATAGGAGCAAAGGCAAACGATAGAGACTCGGGCAAGAGAGAAGGATTAATAACGGTATCGCTCACATGGATCGTATTCTCGTTGTTTGGGATGCTTCCATACCTGATAAGTGGTTATATTCCTTCTGTTACAGATGCTTACTTTGAGACCATGTCTGGTTTTACAA
>CAMTPD010000001.1 GCA_947074265.1 uncultured Porphyromonadaceae bacterium | reverse complement strand
TTAATTGGGACATGTTTCTAGATACAAAACCACCTTCACAGAATGATATTTTCGCCAACCCTTTGGGTGATATCGGATTAGGCGAAGGAACTTTTCAAGTATCTTCTTTGATATGAAATGAGCAAAGAAGAGGCTTCGAACGTGTCTTGCGTGAAGTCTCGGCTGCTGTCGTAAATCCGGTAAGAGGAGTAAACCGTCTTATCTATGGGCAAGCATGGAAAAGGGGGCCTCGCTATGTCGATAAAGAGTCGATGGTTCCGTTCGTCGTGCAGTTTGGGTTGGGATATCGCTTTCTGACTGAGCGGGCAGCGGCCAACTGTCAGCATGAAAGTATGAGCAACCTTGACTTTACAATGATTTATAACGATCCGTTTGAGATAGACGGAAGGCAGCCTTTTCAATATTTCTCTACGCGGTTGTCGTTGAACTTCTTCTCCAACCAACCAGCTTTAGGCCTGGTTAAAGTTTGTGCCTCCATTTGGGGGAAGAATCACGAGTACTCACAAGATCGGGAGATCTTCTGGGGAATCTTTCAAAACTTCAATTACTATAATTCTGAAGCAATAAAGAAGACAGATGGTACAGTGCCATTCCGTATTTCCGAAACCGTATCGTACGGCCCGGGTTTAATGGCGCGAATTCCATTTTCAACAGTCAAAGGATCGTTGGTATTAGGTGGGTTTGGGTCCGGTATTGTGCTTGGGGGAAGTAAATCCGACTATTTCCGCTTCCAAGATAGAGACTACAATATGGGTAGCGGATATAGCTTTCGCTTCGAAGGACTACTTACGATTTGGAAACGATTAGGAATATATGCAGGCTTTGAAGAGTACAAACTTTATACGTGGAAGGGGTATGAACATAAAGATTACGAGCATATGGATCCTAACTATTTGAATGCACAAGGAGCAGTAGGTAACGCTTGCTTACGTGTTGCAAAAACTCGTGTAACATTCGGCCTTCATAAGAATTTTGGAATAGGAACCGAAGCAACTTGGTATAAAAGAATATCTAATTATAAGTATTTCCCAGATGTACAATCCGATGCTTTTGAGTTACGATTGATGTTGACCTATGGATTCTAAGTTTGTAAAAATTATACTTGTTGTTGTGGTATTTGTAAAATAAACTTTTTAGAAATGAGTCCTAATATTTGCAGCTTATTTATTTAATGTATTTATTTGCAGTCTAGTCGCATTAAAAGTTCTTTGTTGATGACTAGTTTGTTGTTAAATTATTTAATTAAATATATGGAAAAGGTCATAGGGCTTATTAACGCTCCTTTCACGCCATTTTATCCTAACGGCGATGTAAACTTGGAGCCAATTGCTGATTATGCAGCATTATTGCAACGCAATGGTTTAAAGGGTGTTTTTATTAACGGATCATCGGGTGAAGGCTATATGCTGACAGAAGCCGAACGTATGAAAATCGCAGAGGAATGGATGAAATATTCAGCTCCGGATTTTAAAATCATCGTTCACGTAGGAAGTACATGCGTAAAATCAAGTCATAACCTGGCAAAGCATGCGCAAGAGATCGGTGCTTGGGGTATTGGTGCTATGGCATCTCCATTTCCGAAAGTTGCACGCGTAGAAGAGTTGGTAAAATATTGCGAAGAAATCGCATGTGGAGCACCGGAGCTTCCTTTCTATTTTTACCACATTCCGGCACTAAGTGGTGTTTTCTTGCCAATGGTTCCTTTCTTGGAAGCAGTAGACGGGCGCATTCCAAACTTCGCAGGTATTAAATATACATACGAAAATCTATACGAATACAACCAATGTCGCTTGTATAAAGATGGTAAGTTTGACATGTTGCACGGACAAGAGGAAACCATCCTTGCTAGTTTAGCATTGGGCGGAGCACAAGGTGGTATCGGAGGAACGACTAACTACAACGGTTTGGTTCTAAATGGTATTCTGGAAGCTTGGAAAGAAGGCGATATTGAAAAAGCTCGTGAACTACAAAACTTTGCACAAGCTGTAATTAATGTGATTTGTAACTACCGCGGCAATATTGTAGCAGGTAAAAAGATTATGAAGTTTTTAGGTCTGGATTTAGGAGACAACCGCACTCCATTTAGAAGTATGTCTGACCATGAAGTAACTTGCCTTAAAGCAGAACTTGACGAAATCGACTTCTTTAGTCGTTGTAATAAGTAAGACCATTTGTTATAAACCTTATTTTCATGAAAAACAAAACAGAATACCTGAAAGAATACGCTCAGATTTACCACGATGAATTAGTTAACAACATTGTTCCATTTTGGCTAAAGTATAGTGTAGACCGTGAGTTTGGCGGATTCACCTTTGCCCTTGATCGTGATGGAACGGTGATGGATACAACAAAAGTAGTTTGGATTCATGGCCGATTTGCGTGGTTACTCGCAACGATGTACAATGAAGTGGAGCCACGCAAAGAGTGGCTCGATATGTCGAAGCACGGAATAGACTTCCTCGAAAAACACTGTTTCGATACAGACGGGCGTATGTATTTTCTAAACCTAGAAGATGGAACTCCGCTTCGTAAACGTCGTTATGTATTTTCCGAAACATTTGCAGCCATTGCGTTTGCGGCATATGCAAAAGCTTCGGGAGATATGAGCTATGCGCAAAAGGCACTAGACTTATTCAAACTCATCCTTCATTATAAAAACACACCGGGCTTGTTGCAACCCAAGAATATCCCTGGAACAAGAGATGCAAAAGGCCACTCGATGTGCATGATTCTTATCAATACGGCTTATGAAATCCGAAAAGTCATTCAAGATCCGATACTAGATCAGCAAATCGAGGAATCAATACAAGAGATCAAGCGCGACTTTATGAAGCCGGAGTTCAAAGCAGTACTTGAAACAGTAGGACCCAAAGGCGAATTCATAAACTCCATCGACGGTAGATGCATCAATCCGGGACACTCGATAGAGACTGCATGGTTTATTCTTGAAGAAGCGAAACACCGCGGATGGGACAAAGAACTTGTAGAGATGGGTACTACGATACTCGATTGGTCGTGGCAGTGGGGATGGGATGATCAGCACGGCGGGATTCTTTACTTCCGCGACTGTAAAAACTTTCCACCACAAGAATACTGGCACGATATGAAGTTTTGGTGGCCACAAAACGAAGCACTGATTGCAACTCTTTATGCTTATCAGGCTACTAAAGACGAGAAATACCTCGATTGGCATAAAAAGATACACACGTATCAATTCACACATTTCCCCGATAAGACTTATGGCGAATGGTATGGCTATCTACACAAAGACGGAAGCGTATCACAACCGGCCAAGGGGAACTTCTTTAAAGGACCTTTTCACATTCCGCGCATGTTGCTAAAAGGATGGCAGCTAAGTAGCGAAATCATCGAAAAGGGATAAAAGACAACTCGATTGCCATCAAACCTTAGATCCACCATGAAACACATTCTTACTAATCTATTTACATGGATTATATCGTGCACCGCTTTGTCGGCAAGCGATGTAGTACATGAAATGACTATAGAACCGAGACTTCCTTTTCCAAGCAAAGTTTTGGAGGGAAGCTTCATCGGTAAATCCGGTAATACACTCTTTTATGGAGGAGGAGTTACCGATACCTCTAACGGACACTTTACCTTTGCAGGGAATGATGTCTATTGCGTGAGTAAAACCTCTGAAGGATACGATCAGAAACAAGCATTCAGATTGCCCCAATCCATTGCTTTTCCGGCATATTGTTCCACATCGCAAGGCCTTATTCTTGCCGGAGGTATTACCCCGAAAGGACCAGCTTCGGATGTCTTTATGGTATCCGATAGTATGGGATCATTCAAAGAATTGCCACAGTTGCCGGTTTCTGTATATCGCGCCGGTTTCGGCGTTTTAAAGAGTAAACTAATATTAGCCGGAGGTATTCAAGACGGAGCACCGTCAAACAAAGTATGGATGCTCGATCTGCATAAGCTAAAACAAGGCTGGCAGTCTATGCCCGATCTACCTATTGCATCCATGGTAGATGGTGCATGCGTAGTACAAAACAACGGAGTAGAAGACCGATTGTATATCTTCGGTCAAAAGATTTTTTCTTATTCGGCATCACTTCACGATTGGTTTGAAGAAACGGCAACAGAAAAAGTAAAACAAGTACTGCCGTCGTTTGAGCGTTCTATCGCATCGGCGTGGGGTACCCATCACATTCTGTTTCCTAATATCGACGGAAAAGTGTGGGCATTTCATACCATTAGCAAAACAGTGATACCGATTCAAGACTGGGACGTGCAGCAAGGTGCACACTTCGCTTCAATCTTTTGGGACGATGCATTGTGGTTGCTCGATGGTAGCGATTTGTCTACTGCCAAGTTTTATCATCATGCTTCGTTCGGATTGTTTAATTACGTGATATTAATCCTTTATCTCTTATTGATGGTAGGCATTGGTTTTTACTTCAGTAGAAAAGCCAAAACATCCGACCAGTTTTTTAAGGGAGGAGGGCAAATCCCGTGGTGGGCAGCCGGTATCAGTATCTTTGCGACTACATTAAGTGCGATTACCTTTATGGCAATTCCGGCCAAGACCTACACGTCTAATTGGCTTTACTTTCCTATGTCGTTCTCCATCTTGCTCATTGCACCGGTTATCATTCATTGGTACCTTCCATTCTTTCGTAAACTGAATCTGACCAGTGCCTATGAATACCTCGAACACCGATTTAACGTGTCGGTACGATTGGTGTCGAGTCTGCTCTTTATTATCTTCATGATTACGCGCATTGCGATTGTATTGTATCTACCTTCGGTTGCACTATCTACCGTAACGGGTATCAGTATTCTCACATGTATTCTTATCATGTCTGTGATTACCCTGTTGTATGCAACAATAGGAGGGGTTGAGGCGGTAATTTGGGGAGATGTAATTCAAGGAGGAATCTTGTTGGGTGGAGCATTACTGTCTGTTATATACATTGTGTTTGAAACAGGCGGATTGGGCGAAACCATTCAGATAGCAGAAGAAGCACACAAGTTTAAGATGCTCGACTTTGCTTTCGATTTTTCCCAACCTACCTTCTGGGTCATCTTTTTTGGTGCAGGGATGGCCAATACCTTGATTACCTATTCATCGGATCAAACCATCATTCAGCGTTATTTTACGACGCACGATATGAAAGCGGCCAAGAGAAGTCTTTGGACAAATGGGTTGATTGCTCTTCCGGCCTTGGTTTTGTTCTACTTTATCGGCACGGCCTTGTATAGTTATTACACGACGAAGCCCGATCTGTTGCCCGTATCGATGAGTAATGCCGAAGGAATCTTCCCTTATTTTATCGTGAATGAACTGCCTAATGGTGTAGCAGGATTGCTGATCGCAGCTATTTTTGCGGCAACCATGTCTACGCTTTCGTCAAATATCAACTCGGTATCTACAGCAATTACGTGCGACTTTGTCATGAAGATTCGTAAAGATATCAAAGACAAATCCATCGTGCGTGTGGCACAAGTAAGCGGGATCATTGCTTGTTCCATAGGAATGGGACTTGCCGTAATCTTGTCTACGCTTAGTGTGAAGTCTTTTTTCGATGAGTTCAACACCTTTATCGGACTACTCACGAGTGGGCTGGGAGGGTTATTCTTTATCGGGATTTTTATTCCGCGCATCAAAGGGTATGCAGCATTATGCGGACTGATTGGCTCTACACTCATTTTACTCGTCTTGCGCAACTATTCTACGCTCAACTTTATGATGTACGGACTAGTGGGCATTGCTTTGAGTATCGTAATCGGATATATCCTGAGTTTTGTGTTTAACGAAAAAGATCGAGCTATCAACGGGTTAACTTGGAGCACTCGCAAACAAAAATAAATTCTATTTAATACATCGCAAAAAGCGGCATCTATTCTTTGATTATTACGTTTCTTTGTAGTAACTATTTAAGTAAACTTTCTGTTATATTTAAAAAGTAGCGCATTTATGAAAACGTCAAAGATATGGATGTCGCTTTTGATCTTATTGTGTGTTTCTTGTGAGAAGAAAAGCACACATGTTATTTATCATTCCGATGCTTTTACGGTCTACGACGACCGAATAGAGCAAGATGATTTTGAAGCACGCGCCACATCCGCTAATGAATTAAAAACAGACTATACAAAAAACAATGTAAACCTGGCAGATCCTACACTCGATTTGCGTTTTTGTATCAATGGAAGGAACAATGAGTTTCTTCCCGGCGAGGTGCACCGTTACACGATAGTACCCGATGGTAAAGAAGCCGAAACACCGGTCTTCTTGTTTGGTGTTGCATCCTCTCAGGTAAATGCCGATGCCGACGAATTGCCTTACAATACAAAACTCAATGTGCGTGTAGACGTCTCTTCGGTGCTCAATAGTTTCAAATCGAAAGGATATTATGCAACCGCCTCGGGAGACACCATCTACAAAGATGACTTCAAAGGAATCTACCTTGCAGGCAATAGGTATCCGCTCTCGTGGGATTATGATAATCTTGCCACCGAGGCTCGTACCAAAATGAAAGCAACCTCTCAATATGGAATCTATGAGATTAGCTTACTCCTCAATCCCGATTCGCTTCGTCAGCCGGCAAAACGTACATGGAAAGTTGAGCTTGCCGATTTGCCGGCACGCTATCCACGCTTCAAGTCGGAGCAAAAACTGGTAGATGCCGTTTACAACCTTTCGGTCGATGAGTTGGGGAAGCTGATGGGAGCCGATAGTACCTACAGAGCCGACACCCTTTCAGCCCAGATCGGAACGCGTAACATCTGTTATGCCGTTCATTTAGCATTGGGGATGTTGAATCCTGAAGCTGCAAAAGCCGGACTCATTGCCAAAGTGAAAAACATGCGAATCATGCAAGACGATGGTACAGGCGGTAGTTGGCCGGTAGCCACCGATCGCGTAGTGTGGTCGGTAGCCGCATGGGAAATCTATAAAATCACAGGCGATAAAGAATGGCTTTCGTACGCATATACCGTCATAAAGAACTCACTGAAAGACGACTTATACACCATCCTCGATCCAAGAACATTCTTGCTTCGCGGCGAGCAGTCGTATCTCAATAAAAGTGCACAATCTTATCCGCAATGGATGCAGCCGGTAAATATCTATCAGTCGATGGGCTTGTCTACCAACATACTGCATTATCAAACCTACGTGTTGATGAATAAGATGGCTATACTACTGGGGTATTCCGGGTCTGAGTTTCGAACACAATCGTCTGTGTTGCGAGCCTCTATCCTCAAATACCTGTGGATGGAAAAAGAAGGATACTTTGGTCAATACCTATACGGCGGCATCTATCCGATATTATCTACAGGCAGCGATGCGCTGGGACAATCGTTGGCAGTACTGTTTAATGTAACCACGAGCGAGCAATCGAAGCGTTTGATCGCGTCGATGCCGGTTACGCCTTTCGGAGTCACGGCTATTTGGCCCAACGATACAGATGAAGAAGCTTATTTCAACAACGCCGTTTGGCCGTTTGTACAAGCTTATTACAATTGGGGAGCAAAGCAAACAGCCAATGAAACCGCACTAACATACGGAATGGCTTCTATGCTAAGGGCTACAGCCTTGTTTCTTTCCAACAACGAAATGTTTACGGCCCAAAGCGGCGACTACCGTCTTGCGGGCAATCCCGATAATACACGCCTCTGGAGTGTTGCGGGCAACTTGGCAATGGTGTACCGTGTACTTTTCGGAATTGAGTATCTGCCGGATAGAATGGTCTTTCGTCCGATGGTGCCGGAGGTGCTACCCGGTACGAAAACACTAGAAGGACTCAAGTATCGCAATGCCGAATTTGATATAACGCTCAAAGGAACCGGTAATCAGATCAAACAGTTTATCATCGATACCGATACACTCGATGTGCAAACCTTTGTACCCGATACATTAGAAGGCAAGCATACCATTGAGATTTTATTGGCAAGCGAAGCACTGCCGGCACAATCCATCCGGATGAAGACCGTAGAGTCGATGCCCGAAACATCGCGCTTCAAATTTAACAAAGCCAACTCGAGTATCGATATAGAAAACTACAACGACACGCTTTCGTACGAGCTTTACATCAATGGAAAGCTTTCGGGAGAATATAAAGACAAGACCATCCCATTTGCAGACTTCAGTTCTTTTGCCGAAGTAATGGCAGTGCCGCGTACGGCACAAGGAGTGCACGGATACAGTGGTAAACCAATTTATTTCTATCCCGATACAGGTGTAATTGCGTTAGATATGGCAGCAATGGTACATACCGACGAGGTGTCACAACAAGGATACAGTGGCGCAGGATACGTTACGGTAAGTACGGTAGATAACATCCGTTTAGACTTCAATGTAACGGTGCCACGATCGGGTCGTTACTTTATCGATTTGCGTTATGCCAATGGTAGCGGACCTGTAAATACCGATGATAAATGTGCGCTTCGCACACTGTATGTCAATAACGAACGAAACGGAGTGTTTGTGATGCCACAACGAGGACTCGATGAATGGTCTAATTGGGGATTCTCCAATCCGTTGGGTATATTCTTACGTGAAGGTACCAATCTGTTATCGATTCGATATGTCGTGCCCGAAAACCAAAATATGAACGGCAAAATAAACAAGGCTTTGATCGATCAAATAAGGTTATGGCGAGCCGAATAAGTGAGGAGTCTTCTCTCTTTTTTGCAAAAGCTTTGCAACAAGCAGCGATTTGATTTGTTGTATGGTTGTATCATGTAAATTTAGAATAGAATGGATTTTTTATCACAATCACAAGAACGACAAACAACTGCCCAGTCAAATTTTTTGGCTAAAGTATACGGGTGGATGGCTTTAGCATTAATGCTTACAGCCGGAACAGCTTTTTATGTAGCATCAAGTCCGTCGCTGATACAAGCTGTTTATGGGAATAAATTTCTTTTCTGGGGGCTGATGATTGCAGAGTTGGTACTGGTATTTACGGTATCGGGTGCGATCAATAAAATCAGTTCCGGTGTGGCAACGCTGCTGTTCTTTTTATACTCTCTGCTCAATGGCGTTACGATGGCATTTATCTTTAGTGTATATACAGGCGAATCAATTGCATATACTTTTATGATTACTGCCGGCACATTTGGAGCGATGAGTTTGTTTGGATATGTAACGAAGCAAGACCTGACCAAGTTTGGTAGCATTGCGTTAATGGCTTTGATCGGAGTAATCATTGCCTCGGTAGTAAATATATTCTTGAAAAGCTCAACATTGTACTGGATTATCACCATTGTAGGGGTCTTGGTATTTGTTGGACTTGTAGCATACGACACTCAGAAATTAAAACAACTAAGTAGAGCCGGATTTGATTATGAAACACAACGCAAACTATCTGTAATAGGTGCATTGACGTTGTATCTCGACTTTATCAATCTATTCTTGTTCTTCTTGAATATTTTCGGAGGACGTCGCGATTAATGATAACGTATACGCTATAAACGTCGAAACTATATCGGTTAATATAATTTTTTTATTGCAAGCATCAACCTTCGGGTTGAGAGAAAAGTCTGTTGCCGGATTCGGTGGCAGACTTTTTTTATTTTCAATGAGTTGTTTATTTTGTTGAGGTATAGGGTGCTAGGTTGTTGATAAAACTTTACCTTTAACGCAATCTTAAATAATACGACCATGACAACTAGAAGAAACTTTCTAAAGAACACTTCGCTTTGTGCTTTGGGTGGACTATTCGCTACCAAAGCAACCAATATGCAAGCTGCATTACGTAACACACCGGCGATATCACGCACCACTGCGGCAAAGAATCTCGGACTTCAAATCTATTCTCTGGGAGGAGAGCTTTTTGAAAACGTACCCGTAGGACTCAAGAAACTCAAAGACATGGGCTATGCAACGATCGAACTTGCAGGGTATAGTCCCGGAAAAGTAGGCAATGTAGACATGATGGAGTTTAAGAAGATGGCCGATGATGCAGGCTTGGTAATCCTTAGTTCGCACGTAAACCCTCCGGTACACCAATACACCAAAGACAACAAAGGGCAGATTCTCGAGTTTTGGAAGCAAACGGCAGACGACCATGCGAAGATGGGAGTAAAGTATCTCGTGCAACCGGGCCAGCCAAGTACGCGAAGCCTCGAAGAGACACAATACGTATGTGAAGTATTCAACGACTCAGGTAAAGTAATCAAAGCAGCCGGCCTTCCTTTCGGTTACCACAATCATGATTTCGAATTCGCCAAAGTAGTGCCCGGCGGAACAGAAGCCAAGTTTAACCGACATGGCAAAGGAGATGCCGTGTACGATGTATTCCTTCGCGAGACAGACCCATCGCTGGTATTCTTCGAAATGGATGTGTTCTGGACGGTAATGGGACAAAACGACCCCGTGCGTTACCTCAAGCAATACCCCGACCGTTTTAAGTTACTGCATATAAAGGACAGTTCCGTGCTGGGACAATCGGGCATGATGAACTTCGAAACCATCTTCAATCAGTTCTATGCCAACGGCAACAAAGACTACTTTGTAGAGCTCGAAGGCATGGGCAACGGCACCCAATTTGAAGGAGTAAAAGGCTGTGCCGACTACTTGCTGAAGTCCGACTTCGTAAAATAAACAACCTTCTCTCAAAGAGGAGGTAGACTATACATAGCAACCTATACAGATCGTAATCGACTTGTAGGTTGCTATTTCTTTTGGTAGTAACTGAGTCTTCTCTTATTGTATATTTTGATTTTAGGGGAGCAGAGGGGCGTTTCAACGGATGGGGATAAGGACTTTTCAGGATGGTGAAAAATGCGGGTTGTTTTTTGTGTGTTAGTTTGACGGAATAACGGCGAATGGGCTTACCGGTTTTGAAATTACTAAGCGAAGAGGGACTTGAGATGGTATCGTTTTGCTATCGAAGGTTGATAATGAAGAGCAAGTTGTGTTTGCTCAACTGCCTGAGATTGTCGTGGAGTGTAGCGAGAAAGGTGTTGAGGCGGAATAAGGGAGTTGAGAATTGTTGATAAGTGACGGTTTTGGGGTGAGAAAAGGGCGATTTTGCGTGGATAATGCATAGTTATCAACAGCTTGTTAATAACTACGGTCAAAAACCTTGTTTGGTTTCAACGAAAACGTTGCTTGGTTCTTGCAAGAACGTTGCATGGTTGTCACGAGAACGCTACAACGTTTTCAATGAAAACAGATTTTGATGGTAGATGAAGGTGGTTTTCTCTGAAAGTAATGTATGTAATAAACAGTGGGAGCGGTAAGGCGTTTTTTCTTAGGCGAGGGCTTATTGTATTGCTTCGAAACAGATTTAGTCACGCATGGTAAACGAAAACAGTCACGCTGCGTGAAGCATTTTGCTTACGCTGCGTGACTGTTTCATCGCACGCATGGTGAGTAAACTCACGCACGCCGGGTGCTTAATTCCATCCGCCGCCCAGAGCCTTATAAAGGTATACCAAGGCCAAGTTGGAGTCGCGTAGAGCATTGCTCAGTCCGATCTCGGCATCGAGCATTCCACGCTGTGCGTCGAGTACATCGATGTAACTGATGATCCCGTTGATGTATTGCAGGTTTGCCAGTTCGAGATAACTTTGAGCTGCCTGAGCCAACTTGCGTCGTTTTTCTACAATCTCTTTGTTCTTATTGTATGTAAGCAAAGCATTGTTTACCTCCTTAAAGGCGGTGAGAACCGTTTTCTGGTAACTCAACACTTCTTGTTCGTATTGTATTTCACTCTTTTTCCAGTTGGCACGATTCTTACCCATGTTGAAAACCGGGCCGAACAAGCCTCCGCCGATCACCCAGTAAGGCGACTTTAAGAAGGTAGACAGGTCGCTACTTTCTCCACCACCGCTACCGGTAAGTTTGAGCGAAGGAAACATCGAGGTGAAAGCAATACCAACGGCTGCATTGGCCGCCTTTAGGCTTTGTTCTGCCGCTCGTATGTCGGGACGACGTTCGAGCAGTTGAGAAGGCAGACCCACCGGCAGTTCGTCCATCGCAATATCGGCAGCACGGAAAGCGCCGAATGCATACTCTTTCGGGTATTTACCCAATAAGAGCGATAGTTCGTTTTCAAGTACGCCGATTTGTTTCTCGAGCGATGGTTGCAAGGTTTCGGTACGTGCCAACTCCACCTCACTTTGTCGCAGGGAAGTCTCTGAGGTAAGTCCGCTCTCGAAACGCAAACGAGCCAGACGAACCCCTTCGCGACGCGCCACAATGGTGCGTTTTACGATAGACAGTTCTCGGTGTGCGGCAGAGATGTCGAAGTATTTTTGTGCTACCTCCGATATGAGTCCCATGCGTACGCCACGCTGAAACTCGATCGATTGTAGGAAGTTTGCTTTTGCTTTATCGTTTGCCCAGCGCAGCTTCCCCCAGATGTCTACTTCCCATGCAAAGGAAAACTTTCCTTCAAACGTGTTCATGTATCTCGGATTGTTGCCGCCATCGTTGTCGTGTTCGCGTTCTCCTTCGATGCCGATGCCGATAGCGGGAAACAGATCGGCAAAGGCCATTTTTTTGCCAGCCGCAAACTCTTCGATTCGTTTGCCGGCAATCAAAAGATCTTTGTTGTTATCGAGCGCTTCCACGATAAGGGTTTGCAGGGTAGAGTCACTGTATAGTTCCCACCATTTGATATCGCTAACGGTTGCCGTATCCATGGGAGACTGATTGCCCGGTACCTGATCGGGCAGGTTGAGCTCGGGCTGTTTATATTGTTTTCCGATCTTACACGATCCCATCAGAAGCGAAAGGGCAAGAAACGGAACGATGTATCTCAATTTGCGCATAGTTTACTTGTTGATTCGTTTGTTAATAGATGACTTCACCTGTTTTACATGCTTGGCAAAGAGTAGCTGCTGTGCTCTTCTTACTTTCCCTACAAGCAGGTTTTGAGCCATGCGTTGCTTCAGTTTGTAAACGATTACAAACGAGAACGGAACAAATACGATACCGAATGTGATGGCAAACAACATACCGAAGAATACGCCGGTACCAATCGAATGGCGACCGGCACTACCCGGACCACTTGCCAGTACCATCGGAAGCATTCCCAGTACGAATGCCAAAGAGGTCATTACGATGGGACGGAAACGTAGGCGTGCCGCGTCGATGGCAGCAGTGATTATATCGCCACCGTTGTCTACTTGTACTTTGGCAAACTCAACAATCAAGATGGCATTCTTTGCGGCAAGACCAATGAGTGTAACCAATCCGATCTGGAAGTACACGTCGTTTTCGAGGCCAAATACCCAAATGCTGAGGAAAGCTCCGAATGCTGCAATCGGCAACGATAGCAATACGGATATCGGAACCAGCCAACTTTCATACTGTGCCGCAAGGAAAAGGAATACGAAAAGGAATACCAACGCGACGATGAGTCCCATTTGTCCTTCGGCTTTCTTCTCTTGATACGACATACCGCTCCACTCAATGCTGATGTAGTTGGGTAGGTGTTCTTTGACGATACGCTCCATGGCTTGCATGGCTTCGCCCGAACTGTATCCGTTGGCGGGTACACCCCTGATTACCGAGGTGGTAAACATGTTGAAACGTTTGATGTTTCCGGGGCCGGTAGTATATGAGGTAGTACCAAGGGCTGTAAGCGGAATCATGTTGCCTTCTTTCGTTTTCACGAAAAACATACTCAGGCATTGCTGATTGGCTCTGTATTCTGCATCGGCCTCGATGTACACTTTGTAGATACGGTTAAAGAGGTTGAAGTCGTTTACATAAACCGAACCGAGGTAAGCTTTCATCGTAGAGAAGATCTCCGACATCGGAATGCCCAAGAACTTGGCACGATCGCGGTCTACGTCGAAATAAAGTTGCGGAATCTCCGATTGCAATGCCGAAGAAAGGCTTCCCAATTCTTTCGATGCCGAAGCGTAATACATCAGTGTATCGGTTGCGTCTACGAGGTTTTGCCATGTCGCGCCCGAGCGTGCTTGCAGTTGCATCTCGAAACCTCCCGAGCTTCCCAATCCCGGAATTACGGGCGGCTTACTCAAGAATGCTTTGGCTTCGGGATATTGCTTGAACTCTTTTTCTGCTTGCGCCATTACGCTGTTTACATCCATGCCCGACGACGAGCGTTGCTCCCAGTCTTTGAGAATAACCATGAGGGTAGATCGCGCTTGCGAGTTTCCTACACGCGGACTCGAACCGGTTACGTTTTGCACATAGGCAACGGCCGGAAGCGAAAGCAGGTAGTCTGTAGCTCGTTCGGTAACTACGCGGGTACGTTCAAGCGTAGCTCCTTCGGGTAGCTCCAGTTCGACGTTGAAATATCCTTGGTCTTCTTCCGGAATAAAGGCAGTTGGTATCAACTGATTCATCACGAAGATGCCGATCAGTACCAGCGCAAAGGTGGCAAATACACGCTTCGGTATGCGCATTACGCGCTGAAGAATGGATACATACCATGCGTTGCCGCTGTCGAGCCATTGGTCGATCTTGCGGAAGAGTTTATTTTTCTTGCCTGTATTGGGGCGCAGAATGATGGCACACATTGCCGGACTCAACGTAAGGGCTACCACGGTAGAGATCAGTACCGATACAACGATGGTAACCGAAAACTGGCGGAACAGTGCGCCGGTGATGCCGTCAAGGAAACTAACCGGTATAAACACGGCGGCCAGTACCAATGAGGTTGCGATAAGCGCACCCGATAGTTCGTTCATTGCCTTGTGTGTTGCCGCACGAGCATTGAGCTTTTCTTCGTGCATGATACGCTCTACGTTTTCTACTACCACGATGGCATCGTCGACGACAATACCGATGGCGAGTACCAAACCAAGCAGCGTAAGCAGGTTGAGCGAGAAGCCCAAGATCAACATCGCCCCGAAGGTTCCGATCAGGGAAATAGGCACCGCGATTACGGGTATCAGGGTTGCACGCCAGTTTTGAAGCGAAAGATATACCACAATGATTACGAGAATCAACGCTTCTAAAAGTGTTTTGTATACTTCGTTGATAGACTGGTCGATGTATGAGGTTACGTCGAACGGAATCAGATAGTCGAGACCTTCGGGAAAGTCTTTGTGTATCTGTTTCATGTTGTCACGAATCTGCTTTGCTACTTCCATCGCGTTTGCACCCGGTAAAAGGCTGATCGAAAGCACGGCAGCATTCTTATTATTCAATCCACTTTCGGTGGTGTACGATGACGACTCGAGTGATACGCGCGCCACGTCTTTGATGCGGATGATGGCACCGTCGTTGTTGGCACGTACTACTGTGTTTTCAAATTCTTGTACCGAGCTAAAGCGGCCTGTTGTACTGATGGGAATGGTTACATCCAAGTCGCTTATCGGCTGCATTCCCAACTCTCCGGCTGCTGCTTCACGGTTTTGATCTTTCAACGCATCTTGCAAATCTTTTACCGTAAGGCCGAAGTTGGCAAGTTTGTCGGGCATTACCCAGATACGCATACCGTAGTAGCGGCTACCAACATTGGAGATACGGCCTACGCCGGGAATACGTTTGAGTACGTCGATCACGTTGATGGTGGCGAAGTTACTGAGGTAGATCTCGTCAAACTTCGGGTCGTCCGATACCAAACAAAGGGTCATCAAACTACTCGATGCCTGCTTTTCGATGGTGATACCGTTTTGAATTACCTCGGCAGGAAGCCCCGACTCGGCAAGTTTTACACGGTTTTGCACTTCAATGGCAGCAAGGTCGGGATCGACACTTACGTCGAACGTGATCTTGATCGAAAGGCCTCCCGAGTTGGAACTGCTCGACTCCATGTAGATCATACCGGGAGTACCGTTGAGCTGCTGCTCGAGCGGTGTTGCCACGGCTTCGGATACCGTGACGGAGCTAGCGCCCGGATACGATGTGGAGATGGAAACAACGGGAGGTGATATTTGTGGATACTGATCGATAGGCAAGAGGCGCATACCGATAAGACCTACTACTATGATTACGATTGAAAGAACCCATGAAAACACAGGCCTTTCGATAAAAAATCCTGGCTTTATCATGACTTAGTGTTTTGGTTGAGAACTTCCATTTGCTTGGTTGGCAGCAACAGGCATAACCTTAATGCCCGGGATTAACTTGTGATACCCTTCGGTCACAATGGTCTCATTTGTGCCCAGACCTCGGTCTATAACGATGCTGTTTTGCATCTCGTAGCCTGTTTGTACAAATCTCTTTTCGATTGTACTGTCGCGACGAATGATGTAAACAAATGCACCACCTGTTTCAATTGATAAAGCTTTGCGTGGAATTACGACAGCATTTTCGATAACGTCTTGTAGCAACGTTACTTTGGTAAACTGTCCGGGTAGTAATTCTTGATCGGGATTGGCTAGACGTGCACGAACGGTAAAGGTTCCGGTTTGCGGATCTACCTTGGGCTCGGCAAAGTCTACGATTCCTTTAAGTGGATAGATGGTATTGTCGGCAAGAGTAACTTCTACGGTTGGTTGCCACGAACGGGTAGAGTCGAGCTGACCCAAACGTACGTTGCGCTCCAAACTCTTTTGATAATCAAGGGCTGTCATGCGGAAATCGACAAGTACGGTGTCGCTTTGTACCACTGTGGCAAGGAGAGATTGTGCGCCGGGACCTACAAGCGTACCGATGTCTACGTGACGTTCACTCATGTAGCCGCTGATAGGCGACTTCACAACGGTATAACTGAGTTGAAGTTCGGCTTGCTCCAAGTCGGCTTTGCTCATTGCTGCATTTGCTTCGGCGTTTTCTTTTGCCGCAATTGCATTGTCGAGATCGAGCTGACTGGCTGCATTTTGTTCGTAAAGCGGGCGCAGGCGTTCTACGTCACGGGTAGCTTTTGCCGTTGCTGCCTGATCTTTCTTGAGCTGAGCTCTGGCTTTGTCTACACGCGCTTTGTATTGTGCTTGACTGATGACAAAAAGCGGCGCGTTTTGTTCTACTTTCTTTCCTTCCTCAAAAAGCATTCCTTCAAGATAGCCTTCAACGCGGGCGCGAACCTCAACGTACTTATTGGCACGAATACGTCCTACATAGTCGTCTTCGATTTCAACGTTGCGCACAACAGGTTTCTCGTATGCAACAACGGGTCTTTCTGGTTCTGCCTCTTTTTTGCACGCAGTCATTAAGGAAGCGGAAATGACTAACGCTAGCAACATAAACTTAATTCTCATTTGTCTAAACGGTTTAATTTTACAGACTCCATCTTCGGAGTTTACAGATACGGTCTTTTTATTATTATAAAAATAGAAGATGACTGCCATAGTACCAATTCAGTTTAAGTTGTTTAACAAGCCCTTTAAAATGAATAACCATTAAAACTTATAATAGTTAATGCATGCTGTTTCTGTGTTTAATTAAACGGTTGTTTGTAGTTGTGTTGTCGAATGTAAATTGTTATTGCTTCTGAGTTTTATATACGGCTTTTATTTACGCTCTTTAAATCTGTAAGCTTTTTTTAATACTAAAATAGCTTCTGTAGTGAAGATCTACTCGTTGTTTACTGCTTACAAATGGTGTTTTTGGTAGGATTAGAGGTTGTTTTGTTGTGAATATATCTATAAACTGTCTAAATATATACGAAAAGGCACTGCGTGGATATAGTCTATATCTACGCAATGCCTTTGTTTTTGTATCTCAACGTTACGAATGGTATAGCACTATAACGTTTGATTAATTAAATATAAGAAGTTGTTTTGTTAATAAGTATGTTTGCTGTTGTTACCTAAGAGCTGAAAGCGTCATTTTATCACCTACGGTTTTGAATTCGGCAGATGCTTGCTTGGTGTTGTCTTCGGAATCGAATTTGCAGGTGAATACTAAACTTACGTTACCATTGTCGACCATCATTGCCGATGCTTCTACAGGTACTGAACGTAGTTCTTTCCAGTTTTGATCGTAGATAATAACTTTGTCTCTACCGGTATATTTTGCAGTTTCGTCTTTCTTCAAATAAGTGCCGAGAGGTACGGTGCTGTAGTTGTTGATCGAAAGTACCGGCTCTTTTATATTTTCGTCGGCTTTGAGTAAGAACTGTATTGGCTGACGGCTGTTGGTGTTGTTGTATTCCCATTTCGATTGCACGGGTTCGCCCGGCTGACGCACCACATTGGTATGTTTGAATCGCTGTACATCGTACGGATAAAGATCCCAAGAGGTTTCTGAAATAGGCTCGAGGTGGTACTCGTTTGCCAAGTGTTCCATTTCCATTTTCAGCTCTTTTGGGAATGCTCCCGATAGGCGTGCTTTTTCCCATTCGCGTATGGCTGTGATGTTTTGCTCGGAAAGTCCGTTTTGCTCAACGGCTGCCTTGTTGGTAACCAACGTATAACCAGCATCGAATGCTGCTGATCGTGCAAGTAACCATTCTACATCTTCAATACCGGTTTGCGGTCCGTACTTGAACCAGCCCAACATATTTGGTATCAGGTTGCGACGATAGAAGTCTTGGTTCATAAGGCGGTAGTTGAGTTGGCTTTCGCGAAAACCTGCATACCATGGTTCGCCCCAGTTCATTCGTGTAAAGGTGTGCCAGTTGTAATGCGTTGTCATGCTGGCATCGTTGATGCAGTTTTTGTAGGGCTCTTCCAAGTTGTCGTACCATTCTTTGATCATAAGTGACAACCCGTATTGTCCTAATCCGGTAGACCAAGCTCCTTCGAGACCATCGAACGAGATCTGCATGATTCCGGTCTCGTTGAACAGGTCGGCCAGGTTGCGGCCTTGTTCTTTGGTTAACTCGGTATCGGTAAGGAAGACAGCATAGCCGTGGTCGAGTAGTTTACTGATGGTATCTCCTTTGGTATGAGCAGCTGCTTTGGTACCCCAAGCTCCGCGCTGGCAATTGAGCAATGTCCATGGCGCCTTGTCGCTCACTTTTTCGTAACGTATGAGTTCGTCTCCTACCATTACACCGTGTAATGTGTTGTTTCGCATTTCGTTGAAGAAGTCGGGCGAGGAGATTGGTATCTCTTTTGCAGAAGCATCTATATTTTCAACGATAAGACCGGAGCCTACTTTGGCGAGACGTTTGTCCGGTACCGGAGTAACATAAGGGTCGTTGGTGGTTGTGAAGTTTGACAATGTGTGAAGTCCCAACTTGATTCCTTCTTTGTTTGCTCTGTCTACACAGTTTTTCAAACTAGCATATCCGTTGGGGAATTGGTCGGGATTGAGCTCGAACTTACCCCAAGTTTTGAACGGTCCGCCATGGTAAAGGTATTTCAATCCCGTTTTCTTTGTAAAGGAAATGGCGTCGTCAAGTGTTTTCTCGTCGAAATCGTAAATGATGTACGCTTGTGCTGCCGAAGGTGAAGTTTTACTCCACTCGCCATCAATCATCGGATGAGGCAACCCTTCGCCTTGCTCAATGTCGGCAATGTAATTCAATACACTGTCGGGAACACATCCGAATAGGGCAATTTTTGATCCGATTACACCGCCGTCGTTGTAGGCCGGTGCGACAAATTTATCATGATTCCACATCGGAATCACGCGGTCTTCGAATCGGTTACGGCAATAGGCTTGAATCACGCTACCCCAAGGTTGGTGCATAGCGGTTTGACCACGGTAAAGTACTTGCATACTGTCGGCAACATCGACCAGTGAAGTTGTTGCGAATATATCGAACGAAGGATCGGTATCGTCTTCGTTGGTAGGATAGCCACCGATGGTTTTCGGGTTCAATGCTTGTATTCCTAACGCAAAATCATCGCCACGCACTACACCTACACATTCGCCTACTTGTTTGGAAATGGCATTGGCATAAGGTCCCCAAGTTACAAGATCCACATTGTTATTGTTGGTAACTTCTGCTACTTCAAACGATATGTATTTGGGGTGTTTCACAGCTTTCAACTTCACCTGTACATCGTTTTGAGGGAAAGTCAGGGTGAGGTTTTCTTTGGTTTCATCCCATTCTAATTTCGAAGGGGCCTCGAATTGATTGTTTACACGAATAGCTAATAGGGGAGAGGTTTCCTGACTAGCAAGGTAGTTGGTGCCGGTATTCGCATCTGTGAGTTCGGTTACGTTACCCTTGTCGTTGATCGAAAGGAGGAATGGACCGGTTTGATACGTGAGGTTGTTGCTTTGGGAACAACTGCCAAGTAAAGTTGCTGTGGTACAAAGGCATGCAACTTTGTAGAATAAGTGTTTCATGTTATTGTAAAAAATAAGGTTATAGATAAGTTATCTTTTCTGCCGATTACTGTACTTATGTAAAAGTATAAGCACTAAAAAAGGGTGACCCTCTGTTGAGAATCACCCTTGAAGATAAAAGATATTTTTCTTATTTAAGAAGTTCGTCAAGCTTTTTGTAGAATTCTGGAGATTCTCCAAGCACAACAGCTTCAATTTCGCCTTTAGGGCTGATAATCATCTTGGTTGGGAAGCCTTGGATGGCATAAGTTGTTGTGATATCGTTCTCTTTTGTGTTGCGAACGTTGATCCAAGGTAGTTGGTTGTCTGCTACACCTTGTTTCCATTTCTCTTCTGTATCGTTACAGTCGATGCCCACGAATTCTACTTTCTTGTTGTATTTTTCGTAGTAAGATTTCATTTCAGGGAAACCTTTGATACACCATCCGCACCATACACCCCAGAAGTCGAGTACGATGTATTTTCCTTTGCCATAAAGCGAAGATAGTGTAAACGGTTTGCCGTTGATGTCTGTCAATGTAAAGTCTGGTGCTTGCTTGCCGACAGCAATGTTTTCTTTTGCTTTATTGATGGCGATTTGTTTGTTAGCACTAGTCATGTGGTTGTCGATCACTTCTTTAAACGGACCATTCTTTACTTCAGGAGTGATGATCTCGTAGAATGCAATCGCACTATCTGCTGGAAGTGTATTAAAATAGAAACCAGAAACAACACTACCCGGGTTGTTGCGGATGTATTGCATCTTATATGCATTCAAAGAGTCGAATAAAGGCATCATTTTATCATATTCTAAACGCAACAGGCTATCTTGCGTGCCTTCCATCTGCATCTTTCTGAATTTGCTTTTTCCGGCTTTTATTTTATCTTTGATCGGTCTATGATCTTTTTCTGTTTTTTTCAATTCATCGTATAGAGGTGTGCCTGTGATATCGTAATCAAGACCTGTCTCTGTGAAGTCTGCTTTTACATTAACTTTCTCATTTGGGAAACGGAAGAAATTAATTGCATCCATACGCATCGCACGCATATTTCCGTCTGGGAACGTTTTTGGTAACTCCAATATCGATACCATTAATGCAGTAGAATCAGGCAAATTGAAGTTGATCTTTTTGTCTTTCAATGCGACAGTATCGCGGATAAGACCTCTTTGTCCCATTGGGGCATAAGCTACGATTACAGAATCACTTTCTACACCATTAATGACACCGGTAAGGTTTCCGGTTGGTGCTTGGGTACAAGAGGCAATGGTTAATAGTCCGCCTCCTACGAATAATGAAATAAACTTCTTCATAATATGAGATAAACGTTAATACTCAGCGGTAAAAGTATGAATTAAATCAGTTCATAGTTTCTTCTGAGTGTTTTATTTTATAAAAATAGCCGTCTGTTTTTGAAAAAATTTCAAGCGCAGACGGTTTAATTGTTTTATTTATCTTTCTTGCGGCGAGTGAGTCGCCCGATGATGTAGATAAATGCCCCGATCAAAACAACATAAATAAGCAATTCGCCCATGTCCATATTTAGTCCCATAATCGTAATAATTTATTGGTTTCTTACTTGTTTTATAGTAAACAAATAACATCGAAAGATTGCGAACTAAAAAGGTGTTTTTTTGTAGATGATAGCCTATATAACGCAAAAGAGCCGTTCCGAAGAACGACTCCTTTATTTTAGTAGTATTAATTATAAATAGAAAGGTAGGTTAAATCTACTTTTATATTTACAGTTCTCTGTGCTCGATTAGTCGATAGCAGGTGTGTTTGCTTCAAGCGACCATTGAGGGTTTTGATAGATTGGAGAACTTGTAAGATCTGAAGGATTTGATGCAGTAATCAGGAAGTGCTGAATTGCGATCGGCTCCAAATAGTTTGCAGTACTCCAGTTGTAACCATCGTAAACTTTGTTGTTTGTTTTGATGATTTGGTTAGGACGGATATACTTGCTGTTTTTGCGATTCGAAACATTCGCTTGTTTGTCAGAAGATCCTTCTTCGATGAATTCGTTTTTACCATCTTCATCAACATACTGATTCGCATAAGTACTTTCCCATAGGTTGAAACCTTCAAGCTGATAGTTTTTAACCATATCCAATGCTCTCCAACGGATCAAGTCTTCGTAGCGGAAACCTTCAGACATGAATTCATTACGACGTTCGCGGCGGATGTTGAACAAAGTAGGGTCTACTAGTGACGTTCCTGAATATTTAGCCCAGTCGCCTTCTTTGCTTAGGTCTGTAGCTGCGATTGTTTTATTCAAATCATCACTAACACCAGCTCTTGAGCGAAGAGCTTTCCAGTATTCTGTTGCTTTAGCATCTAATGATCCATTTTTAACGTATGATGCTTCAATGTAGTTTAGATATGCTTCTGCAGCTCTGAATACGATACAACCATACGTTTGAGCAACACCTGTTGTTGGTTGAGCTGGATCATAAGATAAACACTTTCGTGTGCAATACCCCGTAACAGATCTGTTTTCAGGTTGTTCTAAAAGAACTGGTTTGCCAAATGTTTGAATCTTAGCAGTCTTATCAATGGTGCGAAGGTCAGATGGAGCAATCATGAATAATTGAAGACGACCATCACGATCTTTCTTTACAAGTTCGATTGAATCTTCACCTGCGTAACCTGAGTTTGTCGCATAAATA